>JASHTC010000189.1 GCA_030040755.1 Thermoplasmata archaeon
TCGAGGAGGAGCTGGCGCGCCACGCCCAGACGCTCGACTCGTACCCGGAGGAGCATGTGCCGAGCGCGGTCGCCCGGCGGCTTCACACCGAAGCGACCCGTCACCTGAAGAAGGGCCGGCTCCCCGAGGCGATCCAGAGCGTGCGGGAGCTGCGGCAGCAGGTCGAGGCGATCCGGCATGAGGAGGAGGCCCGCCCCGCGGCCGAGCCCGTGCCCCCCGCGCCGGAGACCGAGTCGGAGACGCTCGACCGCCTCCTGAAGAAGGCGCGGCTCTTGGCCGCCCGAGTGCGGACGCTGCCCCCCGAGAGCGACGCCGCGCGCGACGCGGCCGTCGAGATCCGCTCGGCGACCGAGCACCTGAAGGTCCGCGAGTTCGACGAGGCGGACAAGATCCTCGCCCACCTGATGAGAATCCTGGCCCTCGGTTCGGGGGGCGATTAGCGCATGGGCCCGGCCCCCCCGGACGCCGGTGACCTCCGCTCGCGCCTCGAGGCGCTCAGCGTCCGGGCCCGGCAGCTCGAGGCGGATGGCCTCCCGTCGTTCCCCATCCAGCAGATCCAGGAGGCCGTCGCGAAAGCGCTCGCCGCCGGCCGCCCGGACGGCGCGGCCCTCGTGGTCGCGCGGGGAGAGGCCCTGCTCACCCGGGCCTCCCAGGACTGGACGTGGGTCCGGGAGCTCCTGCGGCGCGCGGACGATCTGCGCGCGATCGCCTCGACCATCGGGGTGGACCTCGGCCTCCTGGACGCTCGGGTCGGGAACCCGAGGAAGAAGCTCTCGCAAGGTCCGCTGAGCTCGGGGACGCTCGCCAAGACCGCCGCGAGCGCCTCCCTCGCGCTGGCGGTGTTGAACGACGCGGTGCCGAAGTTCTGTATGCAGGAGGCCCAGAAGCTGGGCGTGACGATCCGACAGGCGCGGGACCGGGGCGAGGAGGTCGAGGCCGCGGCCGCCTCGTTCGCTCGCCTCCTCCAGGCGGTCCAGGACCAGAACCTCCCCACGGCCGCCCAGCGGCTGGTCGAGACCCGCAAGGAGGTCGCCCGGATCCCGCGGGCGCCGGCGCTCCCCCGGATGGCCAGCGAGGAAGAGGAGGAGATCCTCCTCGAGGCCCGGAACCTCGCCCGCCGGCTCCAGCGGATCAAGGGCAAGGCGCACGACGCCCACAGCGCCGCCCGCCTCATGACGCAGGTCCGCCAAGCGCTCGCCGAGGACCGGCGGTACGGTACCCCGGAGGAGGAGATCGAGGAGCTGTGGCTCGAGGTCTCCCGAATCACCCGGGAGAACCGACGGGCTTCCGAGGCGCCCCCCGGCACCCCCGCCCGCGGCCCCGACGAGCGACTTCCTTCGGAGGTCATCCCCGCCGCGGCGGCCGCCGCCGAGCTCGAGGCTGCGGCGGCGGAGGAGGACCGAGACGCCGGGACCCCCGGCTCCCCGACCGAGTCCGATACAGCCCCGTCGACCGCGTCCCGCCGGGAGTTCCTCACGCCGTACGTCCCGCCTGAGATGCCGAGCCTCGCCGGGCCGGAAGACCCGTCGAACGCCCCGAGCCGCCCTCGACCGCGCCCCAGGGCTCCGCCGTAATCCTTTAATACGTATCGCAAGTCGTTTATACCACTTGTCGCGGGGGAGCGCGCGAGCGGCAGTTCGGCCGGTCGGGACGGTGTTGGCCGTTACGCCGAGCGGTTCGCTGACGGTCCGGGCCCCCGGGGCCGAGGTCGTGACCGAGGGCACCATGGTCGTCGAGCCACGCAGCGGAGTGCGCGGGGTCGTCCTCCGGGTCTTCGGGCCGGTCGCCCAGCCGTACCTCACCGTCCGCCCGCGCCGGGCTCCCAGCCCGGCCGAGGGGCTCCGGTTGATCGGCGCTAGCCTGGTCGAGGAGTAGGAAGAGACCGATGGCGGATGGCGAGGCCCCTGCGAACGGCGGAAAACCCGCGCCCCGGCCCGAGGACCTCGCGGTGCCGACGCGGTGCACGAGCTGCGGCTCCTCCCACCTGACCCGCGATTACGAGCGGGGCGAGCTCGTCTGCGACGAGTGCGGCCTGGTCCTGGAGGAGTCGATGATCGACCAGGGACCGGACTGGCGCGCCTTCGACGCGGAGCAGGGCGAGAAGCGGGCCCGCACCGGGGCGCCCACGACCCTCACCATCCACGACAAGGGCCTCTCCACGGAGATCGGCTGGAAGAACCGTGACCCGTACGGCAAGTCGATCCCGACGCGCAACCGGGCCCAGCTCTACCGGCTCCGCAAGTGGCAGCGCCGGATCCGCGTCTCGAACGCGACGGAGCGGAACCTCGCGTTCGCGCTCGCCGAGCTCGACCGGATCGCCTCCGGGATGGCCCTCCCCCGCAACGTGCGCGAGACCGCCGCGATGATCTACCGCAAGGCGGTGGCGAAGAACCTGATCCGGGGGCGGTCGATCGAGGGGGTGGTCGCCGCGTCGCTCTACGGGAGCTGCCGGCAGTGCAATGTCCCCCGCACGCTGGACGAGATCGCCTCGAAATCCCGCATCGGCCGCAAGGAGATCGGGCGCACCTACCGGTTCATGACCCGCGAGCTCCACCTCAAGTTGATGCCGACCCGGCCGCAGGACTACATCCAGCGGTTCTGCTCCGAACTCAAGCTCAAGGGCGAGATCCAGACGCGGGCCAACGATATCCTCAAGCAGGCGACCGACCGGGAGCTGACGAGCGGCCGGGGGCCGACGGGCGTCGCGGCCGCCGCCATCTACATCTCGAGCGTCCAGTGCGGAGAGCGACGCACGCAGCGGGAGGTCGCCGAGGTGGCGGGCGTCACGGAAGTGACGATCCGCAACCGCTACAAGGAGCTCACCGAGAAGCTCAACCTCCGCGTGATGCTGTAGTTCTGGCCCGTTCCGTCACCGTCTAAAGCGTCCGCTCCCTCGAGAGCTCGTGCCGCGCAACCTGCCGATCGCCCTGCTCGTCTCCGGCGAGGGGACGACGCTGGACGGGCTGGCCGAGATCATCGCGGGCGGACACCTTCCGGCGAAGATCGCGCTGGTCGTCTCGGACCGCCCCCACGCGCCGGCGATCGAGCGAGCGCGACGGCGGGGCCTCCCGACGCTCGTGCTCCCCTCCCACGGCCGGGTCGAGGGCCTCTGGGAGGAGCAGCTGACGCGCGCCCTCGAGTCCCACGGGGTCGAGCTCGTCGTGCTCGCCGGGTTCCTGTCGATCCTGCCCGGAGCGTGGGTCCGGCACTGGCAGGGCCGGGCCGTGAACCTCCATCCGTCGCTGCTCCCCCAGTACGGGGGGCCGGGGATGTACGGCCGCCGGGTCCTGGAAGCGGTGCTCGAAGCCCGGGAGCGGACCACCGGGGCGACCGTCCACCTCGTCACGAACGACGTGGACCGGGGGCCGCCGCTCGCCCAGGAACGGGTCCCCGTCCTCCCGGACGACACGGTGCAGAGCCTGCGGGAGCGCCTGCACCCGGTCGAGGTCGCGCTGCTCGCCTCGACCATCCGCCGGTTCGCGGACGGAACCCTCCCGCTGCCGTACCCTCAGCCCGAGCCCGGCGTGCGGGCCCCGGACGTGGGCGACCGGCCCGACGCGCGCCGGTGATGCGAGGCCCGCCGGGGCGCCCGTCCCGGCGGGAACAGCTCGGAGAGCGGCGTGGCCCGGTGCGGGAGCTCGACGGCCAGGATGTGGCGCGTGGTCTTCGGGGAGAACAGCTGGCGCGCGGCGGCCCGACGGACGACCTCCGCCCGCGGGATCGGGGGCCCCTCCTGCCATCGCTCGAGCCGGATGAGGTCCGAGTCGTAGGGGATGACCCAGGCCGGCGCCCGCTCCGCGCCGAGCGAGCGGAGGGCCGCGACCCGGTGGTGCCCGTTCAGGATCACGTTCGAGCCCTCGGCGACCCAGATCGGGTCGCTCACCACGCCGACCTGCCGGAGGTGGGCCGCGAGCGCGCGGACGGTGGGGCCGTGGATCTCCTCGTGGGGGAGGAGGTCGGCGAGCGGCACGAGGCGGAACTGCGGAGAATGGGTCATCCCCCGCTCCCCTCCCGCACCGCACGGACCGCCCGGCGCACGTAGACCGAGACCATCCGGCGCCGGTAGTCGGGCAGGAGGAAGGTGTTGTGGACCGGACGGGTCGCATGCTCCACCTCGCGAGCGAACGCCGCGAGGCGGTCCTCGGAGAGGTGCTGGCCGACCAGGGCCTCCGTCAGCGCGTCGTACCGCTTCGGGGCCATCTCCGCCCC
>JASHTC010000190.1 GCA_030040755.1 Thermoplasmata archaeon
CCCCGGGCAGCTACGAGATCTCGTTCGTGACCTTCCTCGACTACGAGACGGTCTACGTCAACGGCACGGTGACCGTCGCGTCGGCGGTCTCCCCCGGTGGTGGGATCATCTACCAGAACACCACGATCTACAACAACGTGACCGGCGGCACCTCCGCGACGGGCTTCTTCGGATTGAGCCCCGCCGTGAGCGGGACGCTGTTCCTGCTGATCGGTCTGATCGTCGGTATCTTGGCGGGCTTGGTCGCGGCGAGGATGGTCATGTCCTCGGGCCCCGCGAAACCCCCGCAGCAGTGGTCGGACAAGAAGGAGGAGGAGAGCACCTCCAACACCTGCAGCGTCTGCGGTAAGTCGTTCGGCTCCGCGGACGAGCTCGCGGCCCACTCCAAGAGCGAGCACGGGATGCAGTAGGCGCAGGGAAGCGACCCCGAGACCAACCCTTTCCCCCTTCCCTTTTCCCTCGGGCCGTCCCTGCCGGGCGGTCCGCGGGCCAGGCGGTCGGGCGCCTACGCAAACCTCAGTCGAGGGTAGGAGCGGCGCCAGCGGAGGACCTCGGAGGCGACCTTCTCCTTCTTGAGACCGGCCCGCACCAGCAGGCTCGCGAGCCGCGGCATGTCGTCCGGGGTGAGGCCCAGGCGGGCGACCTCCGCCGTCCCCACCCGGCCGACCAGGTCGATGAGCAGCCGCTGGGACTCGAGGCGGCGGGCGAGCGCACCGGCGCCGACCCCGTGCCGCTCCCGCAGGCCGACGCGGTCGAGGTGGAGCTGGTGCGACTTCGTGAACCCCTGGGCCTCGGCGACCATCGGCACGTCGAGCTCGTCGAGGGACCGGCCGAGGCGCTGGGCGTTCTGGACCACGGTCCGCGCGTAGTCGCGACCGCACCGCTCCATCTCGAGCAGGGTCTGGGCGAGGCCGGCGATGCGGTTCCAGTGCGCGTTGTCGAAGAGGCGCCAGACGAGCGCCGGGTCGAGCTGGGCGAACAGGTCCTCGCGGTCGGTGACCAGGAGTCCCCCCTGGGGCCCGGGGAACGACTTGTGGGTGCTGCCGAACATCACGTCCGCCCCCTCCCGGAGCGGGTCCTGGAACTCCCCGCCGGCGACGAGACCCAGGACGTGGGAAGCATCGTAGAAGACGAGCGCGTCGTGCTCGTGGGCGGCCTCGGCGATCTCGCGCAGCGGGTAGGGGAAGAGGAAGAAGCTCTGGCCGAGGACCACCGCCTGCGGCTTCTCGGCCCGGATCGTCGCCACCGCGCTCGCGGCCTCGACGGAGTGCCCGGGGCCGTCCGCGGGGAGCGGGCGGACCGTGTAACCGAAGACCGCAGGGATGAAGCCCGGGGCGTACCCGTCGTAGCCCCCCTGGTCGGGGGCGATCGCGAGGAGCCGGGACCGCGGCGGAAGGAGCGGCACCAGGGCGGAGAGAGCGGCGAGGTGGCCGGAGAGCGGACGCGTGGTGGCGAACTTCGCCCGGAACACGCGGGCCGCGGCCGCGTTGGCCAGCGCCTCGACCTCGTCGGTGTAGCGCGTACCCGCGTAGCTGTTGTCGATCGTCTCCCCGTCGAAGGGGGTGGTCAGCGGGAGAGTGTACCGTCCGGCGAGGTCGCTCCCCAGGTACTTGCGGGCCGTGGGGGAGACCGCGTTCTCGCTGGCGAGGAGGTTGAAGACGTCGTGGCCCCGCCAGCGGTCGTGGGCCCGGACGAGCGACGCGAGGCGCCGTTCCTCGTCAGTCGGAGCGGGAGCCGCCATCGGTGGGGACGTCCGGCCGGGGTCCCTGGGCCATCTTGCGCCGCTCGACGTTCCCGCAGCGGGGGCAGACCATCTGGTTCGCCTTCGAGCCCGGGGAGAGGAGGGCATGGCACTGCTGGCAGCGCGCCGCCACGACCCCGAGCGAGGAGGGCGCGGTCGTGAGCTTGACGGCCGGCTTGGCCTGGAGGACCCGCGCGAGAATGACGTCCCCGACCGCGAACTCGCCGGCGAACGACTCCGTGTACCCCTCCCGGGCCTTCGAGATGTGCACCGTCCCCTCCGGCTCGGCCGGCAGCTTGCGGCGGGCGCCCGCGAGCCCGAGGAGCGCGCAGATCAGCATCGCGGTCTTGATCTCCTCCACCCGGGCGTAGACGAGGTCGCCCTCGCTGACCTCGGGGATCCCGTTGCGCGCCTCGACCCGGACGGTGCGGTCCCGGGGGTCGACCTTCGGGGTGCCGAGCACCGAGGCGTAGATCCGCCCCCGGTTCTCGTAGGTCCCGCGGCCGGGGAGGAACTCCTCCGCGGCCCCGATGTAATCGCCGGGAAGGACGAGCGCGGGCAGTTCGGTGTCGGTCATGGTGGGGGTCCCGTGTGAATGCTCCAGAGGTCGACGGCCAGCGCCACCCGCTTCCGGGAGTGGTGCGCGAAGGTCCGCGGCAGCTCCCAAGGCACAGGTCGCGAGGCGACGATGTGGGCCGAGCGCGCGACCGCTCGGCGTGCTATAAAGGTTCGGGACTCCGAGAGGGAGAACGCGTAGATCCGATGCCGCGCGGCCGCGAAGGCGGCCTCCCAGAACGGCCGGTCCGCTCCCCGCCGTTGCGCCCCGAACGGGGGGTTCATCACCACGACGTCCGCCGCTCCCGAAAACCCCGACACCCGCCCGGTCCGAAAATCCACCCGAACCCCCGCCCCGCTCGCCGCCGCCTGCGCGATCCCGACGAGCTCGGGGTCCGCCTCGACCCCGACCACCGGCGAGGCACCGAGCAGGGCCGCCCCGATCGCGAGCCGCCCCGTCCCCGCGCCCAGGTCGACGACCGACCGGCCCGAAAGGTCCCCGTCCGCGACCGCCGTCTCGAGCAGGTCCGCGGCCCGCTCGGGGGGGGTGACGACCTGCTCCAGCTCGGGACGAGGGTGGGGTGGGGCGGGGACCCGCCCCAGGGCCCGGACCAGCTCGGAACGGCGCACGATCGCCTCAGCCGGCCCGGGCTCTTACCGTAGCGTGCCGCATCGAGGGAGATGCGGGGAGCCGGATTTGAACCGGCGAACGCCTGTGCGACAGGATCTCTTCGCCGGGGGACCGGCGTTTAAGTCCTGCGCCGTTTCCGGGCTTGGCTATCCCCGCGCCTAGCGGGCGGGGGCGGCGACCGCTTCCTCGGACTTCGCGCCGCGCGCGGCCCCCTTCTTCACGGAGACGCGCTTCGGGAAGTACTTGAGGAGCACGACGTCGTTGACCGCCGACACCCACCGGTACGGCACGTTGGTCGGGCGCGAATCCTCCACTAACATGGGGCTGCTCTCGTCCACGTACAGGCCGTCGACCTTCGCGGCCTCTACATCGACGACCACGTTGTCCACTTCCCCGAGCAGTCGCCCGTCCGGTGTGTAAATCTGGCGCCCCAAGAGCTCCGTCATCTCGACGAGCATGTCTCTTCCCGAGTGCGTGCGACCGAGTCGGCCCTTCTTATGTCTTTGGGCGGACGGGTCCCCTTCCCGCCGAGAGGCTATGCGGCCTCGTCCGACCCCTCGGACGACGGAGTCGACTGACGGACCTGCGAGCGGTACATCGCGACCAGCTCCTCCGAAGTCGTCGCCTCGGTCGGTCCCTTGTCGTCGCGGACGCGACCGGTGAACCGGGGGAACCGCAGGGCCAGGCCGACGCCCGAGCGGATGACCCCCTCGGCCGCTCGGTGGACGGGGCTCAGCGTGAGCTCCGCCCCGCGCACCTCGAGGACGACGTTCGGCACGAACCATCGGTCGGCGGCGACCCCGGTCTCGACCCCGGGCGGCCGGTGGTCGCTCTCGAACTTTTTCAGCCGGGTCGGCATCTCCGCGAGCTGGGCGTCGTCGAACCCGCTGCCGACCTTGCAGAACGACTCGAATCGGTCGCGGTCGGGGTTGTAGACCGCGAGCAGGTACGCCCCGAACCGGCCGGCCCGTCGGCCGCGTCCGTGGAACCCGCCGACCACGACACCGTCGATCGAGTCGCTGAGTCCGGCCGTGTAGTCGCGTTTGTACTTGATCCACCAGAACCCCCGGGCCCCGGCGCGGTAGCCGCTCCCGGGGGCGAGCGATTTCGCCATGACGCCCTCGGCCCCGGCGGCGAGGGCGACCTCGAAGAAGTCGGTCGCCGCCTCGACCGACGTCACCGTCCGCTGGTCCGCGAGCCGGACCCGCTCGGTCGGCTTCACGGTCGATTCGAGCAGGCGACGGCGCTCCGGGAAGTCGCGCTCGTAGACCGGCGTTCCCCCGGCCAGGAGCACGTCGAAGACGAACAGGCAGACCGGGACCTCCTCCTGGACCCGGTCGAGGTCGTGCTTCCGACCCCGCCGCCGGGAGACCTCCTGGAACGGCCGGATCTCGTCCGTGTCCGGGTCGATGGGGACGCACTCCCCCTCGAGGATCGCGGGCAGCGCGGTGACGGCCGCCGGTAGGACGGAGCGCAGGTCGGGAAATTGGCCGCTGATCTCCTCCAGCCGCCGCGAGAACAGTCGGACCGAGCCGTCCTGAGCGATGTGCGCCTGGACCCGGAGCCCGTCATACTTGTATTCCAGGGCCATCGAGCCGCCCATCCGCTCGAGGATCGCGGCGAGCGTCGGCTCGCGCTCGGCCAGCATGGGACGGATCGGGCGTCCGACCTGGAGCTGGATCTTCTCCAGGCCCGGCAGCCCCCCGTCGACCAGGGCCTCGGCGACGAGGCCGAGGTCGCTCGAGAGGTTGAACGCGGCCTCGATCTTCAGACGCGCCCCCTTGGAGCCGTCGGCGAACGCGTCCGCGAGGGCGTCCAGGAGGCTCATCTCCCGGACCCCCACGCGCAGCGTGCCCAGGACGAAACGGACGAGGTACTTCGCCTCCAGGGGGCTGGCCCGGCCAAGGAGCTGGGTCAGCGTTTCCACCTTCGCCTCCTGCGAGCCGGTGCCGCGCGCGCGGGCGATGCGCACCAGGTCATCGTAGACGACGGCGACCGTGAGAGGGTCCTCGGCCGCCAACCGGTGCAGCCGGCCGATCAGCTCGGCGGCCGTGGAGCCGAGGTCCCCCGTCTCCTGCGTCCGACGGGTGACGGCCGCCTCCTCCACCCCCGTGGCGCTCGCGACCGCTCGACGGGCGAGCGAGGC
>JASHTC010000191.1 GCA_030040755.1 Thermoplasmata archaeon
ACGAGGCCGGGCTCTACGAGAACGCGGGTCGGTTCCTCGAGTTCGCCCGCTCGTGCCAGAGCGCGGACGGCTCGTTCTTCCACCGGCACTTCCCGGACGGCGCCCTCGGGAGTACCTGGCATCCCCCTCCCTTCCTGCAGATCGACCAGACCGCCACCGTGATCGCCGCCGTCTGGCACCACTTCAAGCGTGGCGCGGACCCGGACGTGCTGGTCGACCTGTGGCCGATGGTGAAGAGCGCGGCGACCTTCCTCGAGGGGTTCCGCGACCCGGTGACTCGTCTCCCGGCTCCGAGCTTCGACCTCTGGGAAGAGCGCCTCGCCATCCATGCCTACTCCACGTCGGCCGTCGCGCACGCGCTGGAGCGGGCGGCGCGCATCGCCCACGAGATCGGGAAGGACCCCGGCCCCTGGCGCCGCTCGAGCGAGGAGATCCGCGAGGGCGCGGCGCACCAGTTCTGGGACGCCGGGCGGGGGCGGTTCCTCCGGTCGATCACCCCGGTCGATGACCGCCTGGACGCGTCGATCCTGCTCGCCCTCAAGCTCGGGCTGGTCCCGTGGAGCGACCCGCGGGCCCGCATTGCCGTGGACGGGATCGAGAGCCGGCTCTGGGTCCCCGGGGTAGGGGGTCTGGCCCGGTACGAAGGGGACCTCTACTACGGGCACGAGAACCCGTGGATCATCGCGACCCTGTGGCTGGCCGAGGCGCGGCTCCGGCTGGGCGACCGCACCCGGTGCGGGGAGCTCATCGACTGGGTCGCGCAGCATTCCACCGGCACCCATCTCCTGCCCGAGCAGCTCGACCGGACCACCGGAGAGCCCAAGAGCGCGACGCCGCTGACCTGGTCGCACTCGACGTTCGTCGACGTCGTCCACAAGTATGCCGAGTCCGAGGAAGCAGGGCGCCTCGCCGAGGAGTAGGGCGAGGGTGGGAACGGGGGCGGACCTCGTTCTGGGCATCGACCTCGGAGCCACCAAGGTCGTCAGCGGGCTCGTGGACGCGCGGGGGCGGGTCGTCCATTCGAGCGGCCGCCAGTTGCACGCGAACGACGGCCCCGGCGGGGTGATCGGGACCCTGGTCCGGTCGGCCCGAAGCTGCCTGGAGGCGATCTCGGAACCGCCCCGGCTGGTGGGCGTCGCGGTCGCCGCGCAGGTCGACCCGCGGACCGGTACGGTCGTCCATGCTCCCAATCTCGGCTGGCGGGACATCCCGCTCGCCCGGCGGGTCGGCGATGAGCTCGGCGTGCCCGTCTTCGTGTTGAACGACGCCCGGGCCGCGACGTACGCCGAGTGGCAGTTCGGCGCCGGAGTCGGCGCGACGGACCTATTCCTGCTGGCGCTCGGGACCGGGGTCGGCGGGGCCGCCGAGGTCGGCGGGCGGCTCTTGGAAGGAGGGAGTCACGCTGCCGGAGAGGTGGGGCACCTGACGATCGTTTCGGGCGGCCGGCGGTGCCACTGCCCGAACTGGGGCTGCTTCGAGGCCTACGTCGGCGGGTGGGCCATCGGGGAGCGCGCGCGCGAGGCGGTCCGTCAGGACCCCGAGGGAGGCCTCGACCTCGTCCGCCGCGCCGGGTCACCGGAGCTCATCACGGCCCAGACCGTGTTCCACTCCTACCGGAGCGGCGATGCCTTGTCGCGCCGGCTGGTCCGGGAGACGGAGCGGTACCTCACCGATGGGGCGGTCAGCGTGGTCAACGCGTTCAACCCGTCGATGCTCGTGCTGGGCGGCGGCCTGATCGCCGGAATGCCCGAGTTCGTCCCCGCGGTGGAAGCGGCGGTACGGGCCCGGTGCCAGCCCCCCGCGGCCGGAGCCCGCATCGTCCGGGCGAAGTTCGCCGAGGAGGCGCCCATGATCGGCGTCGCCACGCGGGCGCGCGACCTCGCCCTGGAGCAGACGGGCCCCCCGGCGCGGAAGCGGGTCCGATAGCCCGTCCCCGCCCCTACATGGGGGCCGGGAACGGGACCGTCACGACCCTCGGGGGGGCCGGCGGAGCCTCGGGAGGGTCCGGGAGGGCCGGCAGCTGCAGCAGCGGCAGGCAGGCCTCGTAGAGCCGACGGGCCATCTGCAGGTCGCGGGAGGCGACGGACCCGTCCACCACTTTTCCGTCCACGAAATACTCCCCCGTGACCCGAGCCACGTCTGAGTCGCACGCGAGCCGTAGGGGGGTCAGAGCGCCCGTCTTCGCGCTCTTCGCCGCCATCAGCGATGCGAGCCGAATTCCGAAGGCGGTCCATCCGCCGTTGTTCTGGCCGAAGCCGGAGCGGATGAATCCGGGATGCAGCACGTTGACCGTGACCCCGGTCCCCGCCAGCCGCCTCGCCAGCTCCCGGGTCAGGAGGATCAGCTCGAGCTTCGAGCGCCCGTAGCAGCGGAATCCGCTGAAGTTGTGCTCGGCCTGCAGGTCGTCGAGGTCCACCACGTTGCCCCCGTGAGCCGCCGAGGAGACGTTGATCACGCGCGAGGGGGCGGAGCTCCGGAGCCGGTCGGCGAGCATGGTCGTCAGGGCGAGGGGCGTCAGGACGTTGAGCGCCAGGGTCCGCTCGAGCCCATCCGCCGTGACCTCCCGTCGAGCGAAGTAAGCCCCGGCGTTGTTGATCAGGACATGGACCTCGGGGTACCGTCGAAGGAGGTCGTCGGAGAGCTGCGCCCAGGAGGCGCGCAGGGCGAGGTCGGTGACGCCGACGGCGTCCACCGCCGGGTTCCCCGTGACCCGACGGAGCTCCTCCGCGAGCGCCTGGGTCCGCTCGGTCCCCCGACCCACCAGGACCGTGTGCGCCCCCCGGGCCGCGAGGCCCCGGGCGGTCTCGAGACCGATCCCCGAGGTCGCCCCGGTGACGACCACGACCCGGCCCTGCATCGGCCACGGCGTCGCCATGTTCGAGAGGCGGGTTATCCGTCGAGATGATTTGGGGTTTCCGTCGCCGGAAGAGCGACTACACTTGAACCCGCCGCTCAGGTCAGGCGGTACTCGCGGCGTCGGGAGTCGTGGAGAGAGATCGACTCCTGCACCAGGCCCTGCTGCCGCAGGGACTCCAGGGCGCTCTGGACCGTTCGTCGAGGCAGGCGGGACATCTGGGCAAGCTGGGACTGGTCCAGTCCGCGGTAGGTCTGGAGGAGGAAGTAGAGGAACTTGGCCGCGGGGGGCCCCTTGACCGATTTCGAGGTGCGGATCGTCCCGAAGGTCTCCCCCCGGAGGCCCAGGCGCTCGGAGGCGAGCGGAGCCACCGAGCCGAGGGATACGTTCCCGAGGTTGACAACGGCCCCGAGCTCTCGCAGCAGTTGTACCTGCTGCACCTCCATCGGGGCCTCGAAGATCAGCTCCTCCCGCGGGTGCTCGGCGAGGATGGACCGGACCCAGTCCCACTTGATCGCGCCGTCACTGTCGTATATCCCGACGCCCCGGCCGGACTCCCGACTCTCGATGATGACCTTGCGCGGATGCAGGGTCCGGGCATGGGTGACCTGGAGGATCGTCTCCTTCAGCGAGAGCTGGTGCTGGGTGTCCTTCTTGCCGACCTCGATGAAGTAGGGAAGGCCCCGCTCCCGGACTGCGTCCGCCAGCCGGGCGATCTGGGCCGAGGTCAGCTCGAGGATCCCGCTCGAGATCTCGATGATGTCGAACCCCAGCCCGCGGGCCTCATCCAAGAAGGTGGAGACCCGGTTCTGGGCGTAGGCGTACTCGAGGAGGGTCCCGCCGGTGGAGACCTCGATCCCCTCCTCCTGGTAGAGCTTGATGCGAGCGCGCACCCGGTCCCTCGGGAGGAGCAGCGGCAGGCCCCAGCCGATCTTGGCGACGTCGATATACGGCGCGAGGTCCCCGATCTCCTCCGACGTGAGCGGATTCAGGCGGTCCAGCACGTGCGTGACGGACGTGGACCGGGGGCGTTGGACCCGGGGCGCCTCGGCCGGGAAGAACGATCCTTTCGCCCGAGTGGACGCAATAGCTGCCGACATAGCCTCCTGCTTAGAGCAGGAATCGCGTTATGTAGGCGGGGTCGGGGGTAATAAAACTCCCTCCTCCGGACCGGCCCCGGCGCCCACGGACGCGGCCTACGGGGCGTCGAGGCTCAGCCGGGCGGCGATCGCGACGAGGAGGGGTCGGCTCGCCGACACCACGTACGGCGCATCAAATCGAAGAGAGATGCCCGAGGGCGCGTCCGGTTCGTTGGGACGGGCCCGTGGGAAGGTGACGGTAGCGAC
>JASHTC010000192.1 GCA_030040755.1 Thermoplasmata archaeon
ATCGGTCAGATAGGCCGCTAGGTCGTCCGCGCCGTTCGGGCTCCCGTACCCCATCAGCAACACCGCTCGGGTCTCCGGGGAAACGCTCTCGGTCATCGCTTCCGCTCGCCTCGTCCGGCCTCGTGCACCAGCTCGACGAGCTCGCGCACCCGCTCCGGGTCGGTCGCCGGGAGCACACCATGGCCCAAATTGAAGACATGGGCCCGACCCCCGGGGACCTCGTCGAGCACCCGCCGCGCCTCCCGGCGGAGCGTCTCGCGCGTCCCGAGCAAGGCGCCGGGGTCGAGGTTGCCCTGCAGCGCCATCGTCGGCCCGACCCGGGCCCGGACCCGACCCAGCGGCTCCCGCCAGTCCACCCCGAGCGCGTCCGCGCCGGTGCGGGCGAGGAGCTCGAGCAGGTGCGACGACCCCGTGGAGAAGTAGATCGTCGGCCGGTGGAGGGCCCGGAGCTCCTCGAAGATCCGCTGCACCGGCGCCAGGACGTGATGCTCGAACACGCTCGGCGGGACCGCGCCGACCCACGTGTCGAACAGCTGGAGGGCCGCGGCCCCGCTCTCGGCCTGCAGGCGCAGGTAATCGACCGTCATCGTGGCGAGCCGGTCGACCAGGCGGTCGAACGTCCCGGGGTCGGAGTAGAGAAGGCGCTTCGTCTCGACGTACTCGCGGGACGGTCCCCCTTCGATGAGGTAGGAGGCGAGGGTGAACGGACCCCCCGCGAACCCGATGATCGGGCGCTCGCTCTCCCGCTCGAGGAACCGCTCGATCGCCTGCCCGACGAACGGTACCGAGGCGCGGGCGTCGAACGCGGTGAGCGCGTCGACATCGGACCGGGTCCGCAGCGGGTGGGGGACGACCGGGCCGACCCCCGGGTCGATCGAGAACGGGACGCCCAGCCCCAGGAACGGCAGCGAGATGTCCGCGAAGACCACGCCCGCATCGACATCGTACCGTCGCACCGGCTCCAGCGTCACCTCCGCCGCGAGCTCGGGGGTACGGGCGATCTCGAGTAGCGGGTGCTCTTCCCGGAGCTTCCGGTATCCCGGCAGGTGGCGGCCGGCCTGGCGCATCAGCCAGACCGGCGTGGTGTCGGTCTCCTCGCCCCGCAGGGCCCGGACGAGCCGCGCGCGTCTCATGGTCTCCCCGAGCGGGCGGCGCGGAACCCGGCGCGGAAGGCCGCCTCGGCTCGCGCGAGGTCGGGAGCGCGGATCGCGGCGGAGGTGAACGTCGTCTCGAGGGCCGACGGCGGGAGGTAGACGCCGTGGTCGAGCACCGCATGAAAGAACCGGGCATAGCGCGCCCGGTCGGAGGCCTCGGCCCCTCGGTCGTCGACGATCGGTCCGGAGGCGAAGAAGAGCCCGAGCATGGAACCGACCCGCTGCCCCGTGAAGGGCCGGACCCGCTCCTCCTCCGCGAGCCGCTGGACCATCTCCGCGAGGGCCGCGCCGGTCCGGTCCAGCGTGCGGTAGACGCTCGGGGTGAGTCGCTCGAGCATCGCCCGCCCGGCGGCCATCGCGAGCGGATGGCCCGACAGGGTGCCGGCCTGGTAGACCGGGCCGAGGGGGGCCACCGTCTCCATCACCGCCCGGCGTCCCCCGTAGGCCCCGATGGGCATCCCCCCTCCCACGACCTTGCCGAGCGTCACGAGGTCGGCGCTCAGGCCGAGCGACTCGTGGACCGTCCCGCGGCGGAGGCGGAAGCCGGTGATCACCTCGTCCGCGAGGACGAGGGCCCCGTGCCGATGGGCCAGGGTCGAGAGGGTCTCCAGGAAGCCCGGTCGGGGAGGGACGACGCCCATGTTGCCGGCCACCGGCTCGACCACCACCACGGCGACCGAGGGTCCGTGCCGCTCGAAGAGGGCGGCCAGTCCCTCCGGGTCGTTGTACCGCGCGACCAGGGTCTCCCCGACGATGGCCGAGGGGACGCCCGCGGAGTCCGGCAACGACTGGCTCGCCACGCCCGAGCCGGCGCGCGCGAGCAACCCGTCCGAGTGCCCGTGGTAGCCGCCCGCGAACTTCACGACCTTGGCTCGGCCGGTGAACCCCCGCGCGACCCGGACCGCGCTCATCACTGCCTCCGTGCCCGAGCTCACGAACCGGAGCCGCTCGAGGGCGGGAGCGGCCCGGCGGAGCTGCTCGGCGAGCTCGTGCTCGAGCGGCGACGGGGCCCCGAACGTGAGGCCCGCCGCGACGGTCCGGCGGACCGCGGCCACGATCCCCCGGGGGGCGTTGCCCAGGAGGTTCGCCCCCCAGGAGCTCACGAGGTCGAGGTAGCGTCGCCCGTCGACGTCGACCAGGTACGCCCCCTGGCCCCGGGCGAAGAAGACGGGGGAGCCGCCGACCGAGCGGAACGAACGCACGGGGCTGTCGACCCCGCCGACGAGGACCCGGCCGGCCCGGCGCCCGAGGGCGCGCGAACGGGGTCCGGGGGAGGAGGGGCTCACGGCAGGCCGTCCGCCAGGTCGAGCATGCGCCGCGCGGAGGAGAGCACGCAGGTGAAGATCGGGGTCTCGAGCGCGGTGTACCGGCTCGCCTCGGTCGGGCGAAGGTCGCTGACGAGGTCGAGGAACTCGGCGGGGCGCTCCGCCTCGAACGAGAGGATGAACTCCATGTCGTCCAGGCCGAACGAGTAGCCGGTGTGGATCCGGACGTTCGGGTGCTGGTGGCCGATCCGGAAGTGCTCCCCCATCACCCGTCGACGCTCCTCGAAGGGGGGCGCGTGCCACTCCCGCTTCTTCACGAAGGGGTAGACGAACAGGTAGGGGAGGTCGAGGGGGCGCCGGCGCGTGTCCGACCCTTCTCCTCCGTGCGCGTGCTCCCCCAGGTACTCCGAGCGCCGGGCCATCCCGAGGTAGGAGTAGGGGGTGTCGAGGTACCCGCCGAGCGGCGTGCCGAGCAGGCGGGCGTGGAGCTCCTGGAGCGGGCCGAGCTCGGTCCCGATCGACCAGACCATCATCTCGGTGCCGGCCTTCAGTCCCATCAGCGAGTACGTCCGGACCAGCACCCCGGCGGGAGGGTGGTCGAGGACGTCCGCGAACCGGGCCTTCCCTTCCGCCCGCGTCTCGGGCGGAAGTCGTCTCCACTCGGGATGCAGGTGGAAGAAGGTGTACTTCACGAAGTCCCGGGGCTCGTCGGCCGCCTCCGGTCCCTCCGACCCCGGTCCGGGCGCCTCCGCCGTCATCGGCCCTCGCGCGACCAGCGGGCGACGTCGCGGGCGTAGTACGTGACGATCAGGTCCGCCCCGGCGCGCCGGATCGCCCCGAGCGTCTCCGCGACCGCGGCTCGCTCCTCGACCACGCCGCCCGCCGCCGCGGCCTTGAGCATCGCGTACTCGCCGCTCACCTGGTAGGCGGCGAGCGGCAGCGCGAAACGTTCCCGGGCCCGGGCCAGGAGGTCGAGGCTCGTGATCGCCGGCTTCACCATCAGGAGGTCCGCCCCCTCGGCGGCGTCCCGCTCCATCGCGCGCATCGCCTCGCGCGCGTTCCGGAAGTCCATCTGGTAGCCGCGCCGGTCGCCGAAGGCCGGCGCCGACTGCTCGGCGTCCCGAAACGGCCCGTAGAGGGAGGAGGCGTGCTTCGCGGAGTAGGCCAGGAGAGCGGTCTCCTCGTGCCCGGCGGCATCGAGGGCCGCCCGAACCTCGGCGACCTGTCCGTCCATCATCGCGCTCGGGGCGACCACGTCGGCTCCGGCGTTCGCGTGCGCGACCGCCACCCGGCCGAGACGCTCGCACGACGCGTCGTTCACGACCCCCCCGTGGCGTACGACCCCGCAGTGCCCGTGGGTGGTGTAGGCACAGAGACAGACATCGGTCGTGACCACGAGGCCCGGCGCGGCGCGCCGGAGCGCGCGCACGGCCTCGGGGACCAGACCGTCCGGGGCCCACGCGTCGCTTCCCTCCGGGTCCTTCCGCCGCGCGACCCCGAACAGCAGGACGGCGCGGACCCCCTCCTCCTCCAGCTGCCGGGCCAGCGGGCCGAGGTCGGAGACGGGGTACCGACGGACCCCGGGCATCGAGGGCACCGGTTCGGCCCGGCCGCCGCCCGGTCGGACGAAGAGAGGGTAGACGAGCCGACGGAGCTCGACCTCGGTCTCCGCGACCCAGTCGCGGAGGGCGGCCGTCCGGCGCAGCCGGCGAAGACGGACCGGCCGGGGGGCGGGGTCGGCGCCCCGCGGGACCGAGCGCCTAGCTCCGGGCATGACGTAGCTCCCGGAGCAGGTGGCGGGTAAATCGTTGTGCGGTGGTCGAGGGGGCGACCGAGACCCGGCGGAAGCCGAGCGCTCGGGCGGTGCGCCGGGAGCGGTCGCCGAGGACGACGAGCGGCGTCGCCCGCGAGACCCGGGAGAACACCGGGCCGCCGAGCCGGCGCCGTAGGTCCAAGAGACCGGACGGGCTCGTCACCACGAGGAGGTCCGCCCGCGCGAGCTCGGCGCGCGCCGGGGCGGTGAGCGGGGGGGGGGGCCGTACCCGGTAGGCGACCACCTCGACGACCCGGTGCCCCCGGTGGCGGAGCGCGCGGGCGAGCCGGGGACCCGCGAGGTCGGACCGGAAGTAGACGATCCTCCGGGGCCCACCGGGGCTCAGGGCCCGGGCCAAGTGCCGGGCGCCAACCAGTGCGGCGCGGTGGACCCGGCGCACCCCCGCCCGCCGGAGGGCCGCGGCGGTCCCCGGCCCCACCGCCCAGAAGTCGAGGGACGGGGCCCGATGGCGAGAACGCCGGCGCCAGGGCCGGACTCCCGCCTCCACCGCGACCCGGCTCGTCACCACCACCGTGTCGGGTAGCGGCGGGCGCTCCAGGCGTTCCATCCAGGTGCTCGGGTCGACGGGTCGAGGTACCACGGACGTCAGTCGGATCAATCGAACCCGCGCGCGCCGGAGCGCCGGCCCGACTCCGACGAGGGTGCCGGGCCCGGACACGAGGACGACCGTGGGGGAAGTCGGTCCCGTCATGTCGGGGCTACCGGGCCGGTGCGGACAGGAGCTCCGGAGCCCCTCGGTCGACCATCTCCCGGCCGAGCCGGGCGCCGAGCCGCCCCGCCTCCGCGGACGGTTCGCGCCCGCGGCAGCGGAGGCTCACCCGACCGTCCGGGGTCAGCACCTCGCCCACGAGCGAGATGAGCCGCCCCCGGACGGTGGCGAGGGCGCCGAGGGGCAGCCGGCAGTCCCCTCCCAACGCCGCGGCGAAGG
>JASHTC010000193.1 GCA_030040755.1 Thermoplasmata archaeon
TCCTCGACGGAGAGCTCGCGGACGCGCAGCATTGGGGAGGAGGCATCACCTCCTCCGGGAAAGTACTTGCGCTAGAGTTCAGGAATCCCGAACTCTCCTACTAGACGCGGCACTAGCCGAAGGAGCCCGCCCGTGTCGTTCTCGCACCGCGACCGTCGGGTCCACCGGTTCCTGTGGCGGGTCCTCGGGGTCGCCGCGGGTGGGTTCATACTGCTCGGCGGGCTCGTGCTCTACGGTCCCACGGTCGCCCTCGAGCTCGCCGGCCTGATCGGGCTCGCTGCCCTCGGGGCCGCGACCATGGTGGTCGGAGAGCGGGCGGTCGCCGAGTACGAGGTCGACCTCCGCGCGGTGCACTCGGGGGGACCGTCGAGCGGGCTGCTCCGGGCCGAGGTCCGCAGCGAGGTCGGGCTCGAGCGGAGCGTCGGCCTCCGCTCGCGGGCCTCGCCGCACGCCCGACGGCCCCCAAGCCCGGGGGACGGCGTCGGCGGGCGGACGACCCCGTGATCACGCCGGAGGCGACGGGTCCGCGCGCAACCGGGTCTTGAGGACCCGTTCGGTCTTCCGCACCAGGGCGTCCGGCGGGTGGATCCCCCCGCTCTCGAGCTTGAGGACCACCGACTTCTTCTCGTTCAGCTTCTTCCCCAGGACCTCAGGGGTCCAGCCCAACGCCTCCCGGGCGAGACGTACCCGTTTGGGCCAGTCGGGGGCGAGCTCGAGTTCTCCGATCTCGGTGTAGAGGTCCCGCTCCTCCATCCGGCGTCCGGAGGAGGCGGGGCGGGTCGCGGGGGTACCGAGCGGCACCGCCGCGCGCCCCGACGCGGGGACCGGAGGCGGCACGGGGTCGAGCCGCTGGCCGAATTTCTCACAGTCGGGACACACCCCGAGGACCGTCCCCTCGACGCGGACGCGGCTCGTCAGCGCCACCTCCTTGCCACACATCTCGCACAGCATGACCTTCCCCTATCCCCGCTCCGCATGCCGAGTGCGGCGACGGGCCTCCATCCGAGCGCGCCCCTCCTCAAAGCGGCGACGCTCGGCGTCGTTCTCGAGCACGAGGGGCGGAACGGGAACCGGCCGGTGGTATTCGTCGACCGCGACCATCGTGAGGAGCGCCTCCACCACCGGGCGCTGGGGGCCGCCCGCGAGCGCCTCGGCGCCGACGCGGACCCACACCTCCATGGAGGAGTGACCGACGAACGTGAGCATCGCGTCGAACTCGACCAGTTCCCCGACGTTCACGGGCGCGAGGAAGTCGACGCGGTCCAGCGAGGCGGTCACGCACTGACGGTGCGCGTGCCGGGTCGCGGTGACGTAGGCCACGCGGTCAATCTCCGAGAGGATCGCCCCGCCGAAGACGTTGCCCGTGAAGTTCGCGTCGGTCGGCACCATCAGCCGGACCACCGAGGCGCGGCTCTGGGCGACCGTGAGACCCGAGGGAGCGGCCAACCGCAACACCACGACGCGGGGAGCGGACCGCCGGACGCGGTAAAGCCGTTTCGTGAGCGCGGCAGCGCCTCGGGGACGAGTGTTCCACCATCCCCCACATCGCCTTATCCGACCCCACGGGCTCAACCGTTCGATGGCCCATGCCGAAACGATCTACTTCCAAGAAGAGCGCTGCGAAGAGGCCCGCGACCCCGGCGAAGGGCGCGCCCCGGTTCATGAGCGTGGCCGTGGTGGTCTCGGACCGGAACCAAGCGGTGGCGTGGTACACCGAGAAGTTCGGCCTCGACCACGTGGACGACGTCGACCACTGGCAGACGGTCGGGCGTAAGGGGGTCGGAGGCCTCCTGCATCTCTGCCAGGTGACCGAATTCGACAAGGACGGACAGCTCGAGCCCGGCAACAGCGGGATCGCCTTCACCCTCCCCGGGGATTTCGTCGCGAGCTGCCGGGTGCTCGAGGAACGCGGCGTCGCGTTCTCCTCTCCCCCAACCAAGTACGACTGGGGATGGGGCGCGACCGTGCGTGACCCGGACGGGAACGAGATCTATCTGACCCCCGCGGCCTGACCGGTCGCGGGAGCCCGTTTCCCCCGTCGCGGGACCCGGGTCGCGCGTCGCGCACCGCGCGACGCCGTCTCTCGGCGGAGCGCCGTAACAACGCCTAAATAGGGGCACCTTTTGGGCGCGCCCGGAGCCTCTCGATGGCGAACAAGCCCCACCTCAACATCGTCTTCATCGTCCATGTCGACCACGGCAAGTCCACCACGGTCGGACGCCTCCTCCTCGACACCGGCTACATCCGGCAGGAGGAGATCGACAAGTACCGGGCCGAGGCCGAGGCGAAGGGCAAGGCGACGTTCGAGTTCGCCTGGGTCATGGACGACCTCAAGGAAGAGCGGGAGCGCGGCGTCACCATCGATATCGCGCACCGCCGATTTGACACCCAGAAGTACTACTTCACCATCATCGACGCGCCCGGCCACCGCGACTTCGTCAAGAACATGATCACGGGGACCAGCCAGGCCGACGCGGCCGTCCTCGTCTGCTCGGCGGCCGAAGGCGTCCAGGAGCAGACCCGGGAGCACATCTTCCTCGCGCGGACGCTCGGGGTCGCCCAGCTCATCTGCGTGATCAACAAGATGGACCGCCAGGAGGTCAACTACTCCGAGGCGAAGTACAACGAGACGAAGGAGGAGCTGACCAAGCTGCTCAAGAACGTCGGCTTCAAGATCGACACCCAGGTCGTCTTCCTCCCGATCTCGGCCTTCAAGGACGACAACATCAACAAGGCGAGCCCGAACATGCCCTGGTTCAAGGGCCCGACCCTCCTCCAGGCCCTCGACAACCTCAAGGTCCCCGAGAAGCCGACGACCAAGCCGCTCCGCCTGCCGGTGCAGGACGTCTACACGATCACCGGCATCGGCACGGTCCCCGTGGGACGGGTGGAGACCGGGGTGCTGAAGGTCACGGACAAGATCATCTTCCTCCCCTCGGGGAAGTCCGGCGAGGTCAAGTCGATCGAGATGCACCACGAGGCGGTCCAGCAGGCCGAGCCCGGTGACAACGTCGGGTTCAACGTCCGCGGCATCGACAAGAACGACATCCGCCGCGGGGATGTCGCGGGCCCGGTCTCGAGCCCCCCGACGGTCGTCGAGAGCTTCACCGCGAACATCCAGGTGCTGAACCACCCGAGCGTGATCACGGTCGGCTACACGCCCGTCTTCCACTGCCACACCGCCCAGGTCGCCTGCGAGTTCACGGAGCTCCTGAAGCGCCTCGACCCGAAGACGGGCCAGGTCGCGGAGGAGAATCCCCAGACCCTCAAGACCGGGGACGCCGCGGTCGTGAAGATTACGCCGAAGCGGCCGCTCGTCATCGAGAAGTACAAGGAGTTCCCCCAGCTCGGCCGCTTCGCGGTGCGCGACATGGGACAGACGGTCGCGGCCGGCGTCGTCGTCGAGATCAAGAAGCGCGAGTGAGCCCCGGACGGGCGAAGGGACCGAACGAGGGGAGGGACCATCGACCATGCAGAAGGCCCGGATCTCCCTCAGCGGGACCGACGCCCGCAAGGTCGACTCGATCTGCCGGATGATCAAGGAGATCTCGAGCAAGACCGGCGTCGAGATCGCCGGCCCCATCCCGCTCCCGACGAAGAAGCTCAAGGTACCGGTCCGCAAGGGCCCCGACGGCGGGGGCACCAGCACCATCGACCACTGGGAGATGCGGATCCACAAGCGCCTCATCGACCTCGCCGCCGACGAGCGGGCCCTCCGCCAGGTGATGCGGATCCAGGTCCCCGACGGCGTGAACATCGAGATCGTCCTCACCGGGTAGGCGCGTGTTCGCGCCCCGGTCCGGGGGTCCGCTGGTCCTCGCGGCGCTCGTGCTGCTGCTCGTCGGCGGGCTCGGCGCGGTGGGCGTTCTATCGTTCACCCTCCCCACGCTCGCCCTCTGGGTCGCGCTGTGCGCCACCTGGACGTTCTTCGCTTGGTTCTTCCGTGACCCGGAACGCTCCCCGGGCGAGGGGGTCGTCTCGGCCGCGGACGGCCGCGTCCGGGAGGTCCAGGAGCGCGGCGACGAGCTGCTCATCTCGGTCTTCATGAACGTCACCGACGTGCACGTCAACCGCGCCCCGCTGGCGGCGACGTTCGCCCGGGTGGGAGACGCCGGCGCGGGGCACCGCGCGGCCTTCCGCCCGGACGCGGAGCGGAACGTGGCCCGGACCTACGAGCTGACCACCGCGCTCGGGCCGGTTCGGGTCGTCCAGATCACCGGTGTGTTTGCCCGCCGCCTCGTCTCGTTCGTCCGCCCGGGGGACCGTCGGGCGAAGGGAGAACGGTTCGGTATGATCGTGTTCGGGTCCCGGGTGGATGTCGTTCTCCCGCGAGCGCGGTTGGTCCCCACGGTCCGCGTCGGGGACCGGGTGCAGGCCGGCGCGACGACGATCGCCCGGGAGGCGCCGTGACCGACCGCTGGCGCGTCGGGGCGAACCTCGCGACGCTGGCCAACGGCCTCCTCGGGGTCGGCGCCATCCTCTACACTTTCGCGGGCAACAAGGAGTGGGCGATGCTCCTGATCGCCTGCGCGGTCGGGTTCGACGGGCTGGACGGGCTCCTCTCCCGCCGCAGCCCGGCCCCGCCGAGCGTGGTCGGGCGAGTCGCCGACTCCGTCGCCGACGCGGTGACGTTCGGGGCCGCCCCCGCCG
>JASHTC010000194.1 GCA_030040755.1 Thermoplasmata archaeon
ATCTCGACGCAGTCGGACCTCGCGAGCGCCGCGACCGCGGCGTTGGGCACCCTGAAAGGGCCGGTCCATGGCGGGGCCCCGAGCAAGGTTTCGGACATGCTGGACGCGGTCGGGGCGCCCGACCAGGCCGAGGGGTGGGTCGCCGACCGACTGGCGCGCAAGGAGGTCCTGTTCGGATTCGGCCACCGTGCCTACAAGACGGACGACCCGCGGGGAGTCGTCCTCCATCGCATCGCCCGGGAGGTCGCCGCGCCGGACCGCCTTGGCCTCGCCGAGGCGGTCGAAGCGGCGGGGCTGCGGGCCCTGCGCGCCGCCAAGCCGGGGGCCCGCCTCTTCACCAACGTGGAGTTCTACAGCGCGGTCGTGCTGGAGGCGGTGGGCCTCCCACGCGAGCTGTTCACGCCGACCTTCGCCGTCGCCCGGACGGCCGGCTGGACCGCGCATGCGCTCGAGCAGGCCGCCGACAATCGGCTGATCCGGCCCGAGATGCAGTACGTCGGCCCCGCGAAGGGGCGAACGTGGCCGCGGCCGCTCCCCGGCCACTAGGCGCGGGCCGGTCGGGCGCGCCTACGGGCCGCCCGGCTGCTTGTCGCCCTCGTCGACGACCTTGAAGTCGGCGTCGACCGGTCCGCTCGAGCTCCCCGCATCCGCGGGGGGCGGGGACGTCGACTCCGGCTCCGCGGGGCCCGGCTCCCCGCCGGTGGGTGCGCCGGCCGGGCCGGACGCGCTCGCGTTCTGGTAGAGCTTCTGGGCGATGGCGTGGAGCGCCTTCGTCAGGGCGTCAATCTGGGACTGGATCTGCCCGGGCGTCGTCTCCTTGGCGTTGATGGCCTCCCGCAGCGCCGCCACCTTGGTCCGCACGTCGGCCGCGTCGCTCTCGGCGATCTTCTCCTTGGAGTCGGTGAGGACCCGTTCGGCCTCGTAGGCGAGCGACTCGCCCTGGTTCTTGGCCGTGACGAGCTCGGCCCGCGTCCGGTCCGAGGCCGCGAACTCCTCGGCCTGCTTGACCATGTTCTGGACGTCGTCCTTCGAGAGTTTGTTCGCCGCGGTGATCGTGATCCCCTGCTTGCGGCCCGTCGCGAGGTCCTTGGCGGAGACGCTCAGGATCCCGTTCGCGTCGATGTCGAAGCCGACCTCGATCTGCGGAGTCCCGCGGGGCGCCGGCGGGATGCCGGTGAGCAGGAAGCTCCCGAGCGCCACGTTGTCCGCCGAGAGCGGTCGCTCGCCCTGGAAGACCTTGATCTCGACCGTCGACTGGCTGTCCGCCGCGGTCGTGAAAATCTGGCTCTTGCGCGTCGGGATCGTCGTGTTCCGCTCGATCAGCTTCGTCGCCACGCCACCCATCGTTTCGAGGCCCAGCGACAGCGGAGTGACGTCGAGGAGGAGGACGTCCTTCACCTCGCCCGCCAGCACGCCGCCCTGGATCGCCGCGCCGAGCGCGACGCACTCCATCGGGTCGACGCCGCGCTCGATCGGCCGCCCGACGGCCTGTTCGAGGAACTTCTGGACGATCGGCATCCGGGTGGGGCCGCCGACGAGGACGATCCGTCCGACCTGGTCCTTGGCGAGCTTCGCGTCCCGGAGGGCCTGCTCGACCGGGGAGCGGCACCGCTCGATGATCGGGCGGACCAGCTCCTCGAGCTTCGCCCGGGAGAGCGTGACCGCGAGGTGCTTCGGGCCCTCGGAGGTCGCCGACAGGAACGGCAGGTTGATCTGGGTCTCGAGGGTCGAGGAGAGCTCGATCTTGGCCTTCTCGGCCGCGTCGCGCACCCGCTGCATCGCCATCTTGTCCGCACGGACGTCGACCCCCGAGTCCTTGTGGAATTCGCCGGCGATCCAGGCGGTGATCGCATTGTCCATGTCGGTCCCGCCGAGCTGGGTGTCCCCGCTCGTCGAGAGCACCTCGAAGACCCCGTCCCCGAAGTCCATGACGGTGACGTCCAGCGTCCCGCCGCCCAGGTCGAAGACGAGGATCTTCTGGCTCTTGCCGGCCTTGTCGAGGCCGTAGGCGAGGCTGGCCGCGGTCGGCTCGTTGATGATGCGGACGACGTCGAGGCCCGCGATGGCGCCGGCGTCCTTGGTCGCCTGGCGCTGATTGTCGTTGAAGTAGGCGGGGACCGTGATGACCGCCTTCTCCACCTTTTCGCCGAGGAACGCCTCCGCATCCCGCTTGATCTTCTGGAGGAGGAAGGCGGACAGCTGCTGCGGGGTGTACGGCTTGCCGTGGATCGTGTACTTGTAATCGGTGCCCATCTTCCGCTTGAAGGCGGTCACGGTCCCCTCGGGGTTGGAGATCGCCTGTCGGCGGGCGGGCTCGCCGACGATCAGCTGGCCATCCTTCGTGAACGCGACGTAGGACGGAAAGGCCTTGCCGCCGCCGACCGTCGTCCCCTCGGCGCTCGGGACGATGACGGGCCGCCCGGCCTCGAGGAAGGCCGCGGCCGAGTTGCTGGTTCCCAGGTCGATTCCGATGATCTTTGCCATGGTGTTCTCTCCGGCGGCGGAAGGCGAACGACGCCCCCGGAGCCGCCGATTTACGGGATAAGTAACCCATCACTACTATAAAAACAGGTCGGGTATTCGCCGGGAGGAGCAGATGCCGTTTTGTCCCCGGGCTCCCTCGGACCGCGTGGTCCGGTCGTCCTCCGGCGAGCCGTCGGTCGTCTTCTTTGACATGGACGACACGATCTTCGACCACTCGCTCACCAGCCGGGCGGCCTTGGAGGTCGTCCGCCGGCGCGAGCCCCGGTTGGCGACCCTCTCGCTCGACCGTCTGTGGCGCACCTACCTCGACCATCTGAGCGCGGCCGACCTGACGCTCGGCTCGGTCGGCCACTCCCCCGCCTTCTACGCGAGGGCGCGGGCCGCCCGGTTCCGCGCCCTCGCCCGCGACGCCGGCTGGAACTGCTCGGCGGCGGAGGCGCGTGACCTGTCGACCCTCTACCGGAAGGAGTACCTGCGCCGGCGTCGCGCGGTCCCTGGGGCGGTCTCGCTCGTCCGGCGCGTCGCCCGGTCACGGCCGGTGGGGATCGTCACCAACAATCAGGTGGCCGAGCAGGAGGAGAAGCTGGCGTTCCTCGGGCTCACCCGAAGCGTCGACTATCTGATCATCTCGGAGGCCGTCGGCGCCGAAAAGCCCAGCCGGGAGATCTTCCATGCGGCCCTCCGGGCGGCCCGGGCCCGTCCCCACGAAGCCGTGATGGTGGGAGACTCCTGGACGAACGATGTGCTCGGGGCTCGGGGCGCCGGGATCCGGCCCGTCTGGTTCAACCGGTTCGGGCGGCCTCGCCCGACGCGGCACCGGGTGGCCGAGGTCACCTCCTTCCGCCCGGCCCCGCCGGTCGAACGGGTCCTGCGGCTCGGCCCTCGCCGGAGCGCGCCCCCTACCCGCTGAGGCTCGCATCGCGCGCATTATATCGGCTCCCCCGTTCGCCGGGCGATGCCGGGGGCGTGGGAGCCGTGGACGCCATCGGCTCGTCGGGCGCTGCCGGCGATGCGGGCCTGGCGGATGGCGTTCCACCAGGAACCCGAGCTGTCCCTCCATGAGGAGAAGACGCGGGAGAAGGTCCTCCGCGCGCTCGAGGAGTTGAATATCCCCCACCGGACATTCGACGAGGGGTACGGGGTCGTCGGCCTCATCGGAGGGGACCGGTCGGGGCCGGTGGTCGCGCTCCGGGCGGACATGGACGGTCTCCCGGTGACGGAGGCCACCGGCCTTCCCTTTGCCTCACGGTTTCCCGGACGGATGCACGCCTGCGGCCACGACGTCCATATGGCGAGCCTGCTCGGGGCGGCCGCGATCCTGCAGCGCGCCCCTCGACCGCTCGCCGGACCGGTCAAGCTGATCTTCCAACCGGCCGAGGAGGAGGGGCGCATCGGCGGGGCGCTCGCCCTCATCGAGCAGGGGTGCCTCGACCGTCCCAAGGTCGATTTCGTCGTGGGCCAGCACGTCATCCCGAGCCTGCCGCTGGGCCAGGTCGGCTGGAAGGCCGGACCGATGATGGCCGCGGCCGATGCGTTCCGGATCACGGTCCGGGGGAAAGGGGGGCACGCCGCGACGCCCCATCAGGGGCCCGACGCGGTCGTCGTCGCGAGCGAGGTCGTGCTCGGGATGCAGGCCCTGGTCAGTCGGGTGGTCGACCCGGTCGAACCGGCCGTGGTGAGCGTCGGCTCGGTGCACGGGGGGACGCGCAACAACATCCTGCCGGACGAGGTCGTCCTCGAGGGAACGGTGCGGAGCATGAGCGCGTCGACGCGGAAGCTCCTCGAGGAGGCGTTGCGGCGCCGCGTCCGCGCGATCGCCGCCAGCCTCGGAGCCCGGGTGCGGATCGAGTACATCGCCGGGTACCCGACGCTCGTCAACGACCCCGAGGTGACCCGGACGGTGGCCGCCACGCTCGCCCGGGAGTTCGGTCGGGAGGCCGTGGTCGAGATCCCGAAGCCGATGATGGGAGCGGAGGACTTCGCCTGCTACCTCGAGCGCGTCCCGGGCACCTTCCTCCGCCTGGGCGTCGGGGTCCCGGGTCGGCCGGCGAGCCTGCATTCGGCGACTTTCGCGCCGGACGAGAGAGCCCTTGTCATCGGGGCCGCGACCCTCGCGGCGGCCGCCGAGGGCCTGCAACGGGGCGTTCCGTGACCCTCGCCGACCGCCGGGCGGACTTCCCGGCGTTGCGGCGCCGGGACGACGGGTTCTCTCCGGCGTACCTCGACTCGGCGTGCATGTCGCTCGTGCCGCAGGCCGTGCTGGACGCGAGCGTGGCCTACTACACGGATTTTCCCGGGTGCGCGGGCCGCAGCCTCCATCGGTTCGCCGAGGAGGTCGGTCGACGTTACGAGGAGGTCCGGACGCTCTTCGCCGCGCGGCTCGGGGTCCCGGAGTCGCGGGGCATCGTCTTCGTACGCAACTCGACCGAGGCGATCAACCTCGTCGGCCAGGGCCTGGCCTGGAAGGCCGGCGATCGGGTGCTCATCTCGGACCGGGAGCACAACTCGAACCTGATCGTCTGGCAGCGCCTGGCGCGCGAGCGGGGCATCCACGTGGAGGTGCTGCCCCTGCCCGACGACGGGACGTTTGACGCCGGGCCGCTCGAGGACCGCCTTTCCCGCGGGGTCCGGCTCGTGAGCCTCTTCCACACGTCGAACCTCGACGGGAGGACCCTGCCGGTCCGGGAGATTACGGAACGGGCCCACGACCGGGGCGCGCTGGTCCTGTTCGACGGGTGCCAGGCCGCGCCCCACGCGCCGGTCGACCTCGCCCGGCTCGGCGTCGACTTCTACGCCGTCTCCGGCCACAAGATGCTCGGCCCGACCGGCACCGGGGTGTTGGCGGCCTCCCCCGGGCGCCTGGAGACCCTGCGGCCGGTGCTGGTCGGGGGAGAGACCGTGGAGTGGAGTACGCTGACCGACCACGAGCTCCGTCCGCCGCCGCATCGCTTCGAGGCCGGCCTCCAGAACTACGCGGGCGTAATCGGGCTCGGCGCGGCGTTGCGCTATCTCGCCGGGCTCGACCCGGACGAGATGCGACGGCACGAGCTCGAGCTCAACGAGCGGTTCACCCGGGCGTTCGAGGAGGAGGGCCGCGTGGGGCTGCTCGGGCCGGCCGCGGCGCGGGACCGACCGAGCGTCGCCGCCTTCACGCTCGAGGGCGTCGACCCGAACGACGCGGCCCTCTTCCTGGACGAGGGACACGGCGTCCTGGTTCGCTCCGGTCGCCACTGTGTGCACTCCTGGTATGCGGAGCGCGGGATCCCGGGGAACGTGCGGGCCTCGTTCTACCTCTACAACTCGCGGGCGGACGTGGAGGCGCTCATCGCGGGCGTCCGCGAGCTGCTCGAGCGGGTCCCGCTCAGCGGTACATCGGCTGGGGCGTCGGCGCCCCGCTCTCCTTCGTCGTCCGGTCGGCCGCGTGCCGCTGGATCGACAGGAGTTGCTGCTCGATCCGCTCGGCCTCCGCGTAGAGCGGCACGGCGTCGAGCGGTGTCCGCAGCAGGATCGCGTTGATCGTCTCGATCACCTTGGCCGCGGCCCGCGCGTCGGGGTAGTCGGCCTGCGCCTCGGCCAGGAACGTCAGCACGTCGAACCCCCGCCGCCGGCCCTCGTTCAGGAGGACGCCCGCGATCCCCGTGATGACCCCCTCGGCGAACGGGATCATGTTCGGCTCGATGTACAGCTCCCGGGCCTTCCGGGTGCTCGCGACGCCGTAGACCTTCACGTCGTTGAGGCGGGGTCCCCGCCCTTTCCCGGCCCGGTGCGGGTCGGCCTCGACCACGAGCCCCTCGGGGGAGACGAGCAGCGAGCACCGCTGCTCCTGGGTCCAGTCGAGGATGGCCGTGGCCAGCGGGTGGATGACGGCCGGCGCGGGGTGGAACTCCGAGACGAAGGCGACGATCTTGTCGGCCCCGCGTCCCATCCGGTCCGCCGGCGGGTGGCCGGCGTAGATCCGCACGGGGTGCTGCGGGTTCCCGTTCCGGATGAGGGAGACCGTCGGGAACGCGGGTGACTCGACGATGCCGATCTGCTCCATCTCGAGCGTGTCGATGAGGTAGTTCGCGACGATCGAACTCACGAGGCCCACGGACGGGAAGCCGTCGATGACGATCGCGCCCTCGACGTCGACGCGCTTGATCTCGTAGATCTTGACCTGGTCCGGGACCATCGTCATCGCTAGAGAGACCTCTCCGCGATGTTCCCGAGCTCCTTGGACACGAGCTGGACGATGTCCTCCGTGAGCGCCCGCCGGACCTCCTCCGGCAGCGCGGAGAGGCCGAGCCGCGCCGTGGCCGTACCGACCCGGAGGACGGCCGCGTACTCCCGGGCGCGGGCTTCGAGGAGGTCCCGCACCGCGTCCCGGAGGTCCTGCTGCAGCTTCGGGTTCTCGAGGAGCGTCTTCTCCAGATGGCGCCGGATCTCGTCCTTGACGATGTCCCGCGTCGCCTCGCGGACGAGCTCCTCCGGTCGCAGGAGGTCGCGCGCGCTCTTGACCATCAGGTCGATCGGTTCGCCCGAGGGTTCGTCCGCCATCGGGCGCGGGAGCGGGAGGAGGGGGATAAGGGTTTTCCGAACCGGGAGAGCGTCCGGAAACTCAGCCCGCGGGTCGGCGTCCGAGGGCGCTCCGGCCGCCGGGGGCCACGGACCCCGCCCGAGCCGTTGGGCGCTCCGTTCCAGCCCACCGTAGCGTGTAGGCCCTGACGGGCCCGCCCACCCCGACCCGGTCGGGGTGCATGCGGGTCCACCGCTCCCGGCACCCCCCGGAGTCGAAGATCGCGGAGCCGTCGCAGCAGACCTCCCGACGGCCGTCCGACAAAATGAGTTCGCAGGAATTGACGACCGCCCCCCGAGGGACGACCGAACGGACCGCTCCGTCGCGGGTCCGGATCCGGATCCGCTTCCCGCACACCGGGCACCGGGTCTTGCCCACCGACTCCGGCCCGTCGGCGTTCAGTAGGATGTCCACCGCGCAGCAGAGCCAGTACCGGCTCCCGTCTCGGTCCAGGAGATGGGCCGTCCGCCGCGCGGACCGTCCTCGGATCTCCCCTCCGTCGAGGCTTGCAGGGCGGAGCCGCTCGTTCACGGAGGGTCCGAGGCCGCGGGCGAGCAGCCCGCGCAGCAGGGCTCGCCCACGGAACAGCAGGCACAGCACTTGCAACACGACGCGCAGTCGCAGCAGGCGCAGCCCGGTCGGGGGGCGGGCATGAGCGGGGAACTCCCGGAACCTACTTACGGTTCGCGACCGCACGCCGCGGGGGGCCGGGCCCGGTCCCCCGGACCCTGTCTCCCCGCCCATCCGACCCGTCGGGACGACGGCGTTCCTCGCAGACGGCCCCGCCCGAGAGAAGATTTTATCACGGGGAGGGCGTGCGGCCGGCGGGTGGGCTGGTAGATCAGCGGAAGATCGCTACCTTGGCAAGGTAGAGGTCGCGAGTTCAAAGGGACCGAGGGCCGACGGCCCCCGGCCGGAGATTCTCGCCCAGTCCACTCCTCGCGCGGGCCCCCGGTCGCGTCGGCGTCTGTCGAGCCCCCCCACCGACAGCAAGCCTAGGCCTTTATACCGGGCGTCGTTGGACCCGGTTCGTGGAGGCCGACATCCGCGAGAAGATCGCGGGCGAGGTGGTTCTCTCTCCTCACCCGGGACGCACGCTGCGCAAGTGGCGGGAGGATTTCGGCATCTCGCAGCGCGACCTCGCCAAGCAGCTGACGACCGTGCCCTCGGTCATCTCCGACTACGAGTCGGAGCGACGCGCGAGCCCGGGCGCGGGGTTCATCCGGCGCTACGTCGACAGCCTGCTCGCCCTCGACAGCCAGAACGGCAACCGGGTCGGCCAGCGGATCGGGGTCCGCGTGCACTCCGAAGGGATCCTCGGGATGCGGGAGTTCGCGGTCGCCATCCCCCTGAAGGCACTGGCCGACCGACTGGACGCGCGCGCGGTCAGCCGCGTCGACCTGCACCGGGACATCCACGGGTTCACGGTGCTGGACGCGCCCCGCGCGATCCTCTCCATCGACGCCTCTCGCTTCGTCGAGGTGTACGGCTGGACGACGCAGCGGGCCCTCATCTTCTCGAACGTGAAGTTCGGCCGCTCCCCGATGGTCGCCATCCGGGCGCACCCGCTCAAGCCCGCGGCGGTGGTGTTCGCCGCCCCCGGTCGGGTGGACCCGCTGGCCATCCGCCTCTCGGAGGTGGAGAACATCCCGCTCCTGACGACGGCGCTCGCTGCGCCGGCGTTGCTCGAACGGCTCGAAGGGCTCTAAGGCAGCGGTCGGGGGGAACCTACGATGGAAGCAGGAATCGTGAGCTACGGGGCGTACGTACCGAGATACCGGATCACGCCGGGCGAGATCGGGCGGGTCTGGGGCGCCGACGGGGAGGGGATGGGCCAGAGCCTCAACGTGATCCGCAAGAGCGTGCCCGCCCCGGACGAGGACACGATCACGATCTCGACCGAGGCCCTGCGCGTCGCACTCGCCCGGGGAGGGATCGACCCGCAGACGATCGGCGCGATCTACGTCGGCTCGGAGTCCCACCCGTACGCCGTCAAGCCGACGGCGACGGTCGTCGCCTCGGCCGTCGGGGCGACCCCGAACCTGACCGCCGCCGACTTCGAGTTCGCGTGCAAGGCGGGGACCGCGGCGATCCAGACCTGCCTCGGCCTCGTCGGCGCGCAGATGATCCGCTACGGTGTCGCGATCGGGACCGACACCTCCCAGGGAGCCCCCGGCGACGCGCTCGAGTACTCCGCGAGCGCCGGGGGGGCGGCGTTCGTCATCGGGCGGGAGCACGTCATCGCCCGCGTGCGGCACACGCTCTCCTACACGACCGACACGCCGGACTTCTGGCGGCGGGAGGGCCAGCGGTACCCGAGCCACGGCGGCCGGTTCACCGGGGAGCCGGCCTACTTCCGCCACGTGACGGAATGCGCCAAGCAGATGTTCGCCCAGGCCGGGACCGGACCGGCCGATTACGCGCACGTGGTGTTCCACCAGCCGAACGGGAAGTTCCCGCAACGGGTGGGCAAGCAGCTCGGCTTTTCGGACGCCCAGATGCGGTACGGTCTCGTCACCCCGTACATCGGGAACACCTACTCGGGGGCCGCCCTGATCGGGTTATCGAACGTGCTCGACCACGCGAGCGCGGGCGAGCGGGTCCTGATGGTCGGCTATGGCTCGGGGGCCGGCTCGGACGCGTTCGACTTCGACGTGACCGACGAGATCACCAACTACGACCGCACGTTCGGCCGGCCCGTCCAGGACTATCTCGACCCGGGCCTCGAGATCCCGTACTCGGTCTACGCCAAGTTCCGGGGGAAGATCCACCTCGGAGGGGCCTGACCGTGCGCGACGTCGCCGTCCTCGGCGTCGGCCAGACCAAGTTCGGCGAGCTCTGGGACCGCTCCTTCCGCGAGATCGGAATCGAGGCCGGCCTGCAGGCGCTCGTGGACGCGAAGCTGTCGTCGAGCGACCTCGGCGGCCTGTTCCTCGGGAACATGGCCTCGGGCTCCCTGCTCGAGCAGGAGCAGATCGCCCCGCTCATCCTCGATTACGCCGGCCTCGCCGGGCGGCACCTCCCGGCGGTCCGCGTGGAGGGGGGAGGAGCCTCCGGCTCCCTCGCGCTCCACCAGGGGTACCTGGCGGTGGCCAGCGGTCAGTACGACTTCGTCGTCGTGGGGGGGGCGGAGAAGATGACCGACGTCGTGGAGGTGACCGCCAACCAGATCGTCAGCTCCACGGCCGACCACGAGTGGGAGGTCGTCTTCGGGGCGACGCTGCCGGCGCTCTGGGCTCTCATCGCCCGCCGGCACATGCACGAGTTCGGGACGACCCGGGAGCAGCTCGCGCGGGTGGCCGTGCACGACCACGAGATGGCCGCCAAGAACCCGCTGGCGCACTACCGGAACAAGCTCACGCTCGAGCAGGTGGTCGGCGCCGGCGAGGTCGCCGAGCCGCTCGGGATGCTCGACTGCGCTCCGCTGTCGGACGGGGCGGCGGCGGTCGTCCTCGGCCCGCTGGAGACCGCGAAGAAGCACACCGACACCCCGATCCGTATCGCGGCCAGCGAGGTCGCCTGCGACACGATGGCCGTCCAGCACCGGGAGAAGCCTACGACCCTCCAGTCGACGGTCGTCGCGGCGGAGCACGCGTTCCGCCGTGCGCGGCACGCCCCGACCGACGTCCGCGTCGCCGAGGTGCATGACGCCTACACGATCAGCGCCCTGCTCGCGATTGAGGACCTCGGGTTCGTCGAGAAGGGGAAGGCCGGGCCGGAGTTCGCCTCGGGCCGTTTCGGCCTGGACGGCAAGCTGACCATCAACCCCTCGGGGGGGCTGAAGGCGCAGGGCCGACCGTTCGGGGCCGTCGGGGTCGCTCAGGTCGCGGAGGTCGTCCGGCAGTTGCGGGGCGAGTCGAAGGACCGTCAGGTCGCCGGCGCCACGCTCGGGCTCACCCACGACGTGGGCGGGACGGGAGCGACGAGCGTCGTGCACCTGCTCGAGCGGGTGACCTAGGGAGGGGAACATGTCGGTCGCCCGTTTCTGGCGCGAGACGCCCCGCCGCTACAACCTCGGCGGCTCCAAATGCACCAACTGCAACACCGTCTACTTCCCGCCCCGGTCGGTCTGCCCGACCTGCCCCGTCCACCGCAAGACGCTCGAGAAGATGGTCCCCTTCCAGCTCAGCGGGGAGGGGACCGTCTACTCCTACACGGTCGTGCACGACGCCGCCGAGGGGTTCGAGATGCAGGTCCCGTACGTCGTGGCGCTGGTGAAGACCGTCGAAGGGCCGATGCTCACGGGCCAGATCGTCGACCTCGAACCGGCGGAGGTCCAGATCGGCCTCCGGGTCCGGGCGACCTTCCGCAAGCTCCGCGAGGAGGGACCCGCCGGCGTCATCCACTACGGCTACAAGTTCGCGCCCGCCGGGGAGGTGGGGTCCGGACCGGAACCTCGGGGCCGTCTGGCGCCGGTCGCGCCGAGCCCGACCGGGAGCTCGGACCGCGCTCCCGCGTGAGCGAGGCCCCGCGCCGGGACGGCGCCCCCGCGCCCCTGTTCGAGCCCGCGTCCTCGGAGGAGGAGTATGCCCGGACGTACGCTGCCGGCTACGAGGAAGGCGTCCGCAGCGCCCTGCGCGAGGTGCTGGGCCATGTCGCGCGCGGCCACACACCGGCGGAGCTACGCATGCTGGTGGAGAGCCGGCTCGCCCGCATCAAGGAGGAGGTCGACCTCAAGCGGCGGAGCATGACCGCTCCTCCGCGGCAGCCGACGTGGAGCTCGCTCCTGCGCCCCCCGACTGCCGCCCGTCCGTGGGTCGCTCCCGTGGGACCGGGGCCGGGCCCGGCGGCCCCCCGTCTCGGCGCCGGTCGCTCGTGGCTGATCCGCGAGGAGCGACCGGCCCGGGCCCTGGAGGTGCTCCGCGCGAACGCCATGGAATTCCCCCGGGTCGCCATCGTCTCGCTGCATCCGCCCGAGGTCCCCGGTCTGGCCCCGGACCGCCGCACCGAGGTCTCCCTCGGTACGGGCGGGGCCGGCGGAGGACCCCCGAGCCCCGGCGAGATCAGCGGACAGTTGCGCGGCCCCACGGAGGCGCCGGGCGGCGCGCTCGTCTACGTCGATGCGCTCGAGTTCCTCACGACCGAGAACGGACTCGACATGACGCTGCGATTCGTCAACTGGCTGGTGGGGCAAGTGCGGGACACCGGCTCGGCGCTCCTCGTCTCGTTCGATGCCCGGTCGCTCGAGCTGAAAGACGCGAGCCGCCTGGAGCGGGTGTTCCAGAGCGTTCTCTAGTTCTCCCGCTCCCCGGAGGGGGCCGCGCGAGGACCCATAAGCATAGGAACCCCGGGCGACACGGAGATACGGGGGGAGAGGGGTCGCCTTGGAGGTCGGCTTCTTCACGGACTCCTACCCGCCGATGCGGGACGGAGTGGCCCAGATCACGGGGGGACTCGCTCGACAGCTCGTGCGGCTCGGCCATCGGGTCCGAGTCTTCGCCCCGCACGCGATGAGCGGCCGCTCCTTCGAGGAGGTCGTCGAGGACGGGGTCCGCGTCGAGCGGTTCCGGAGCCTCACTGTCCCGCTCTACAACCAGTACCGGTGGCCGGTCTGGCCGCTCAGCGCCCTCCGGGCCCCACGGGGCGCGTCGGAGACGGATGTCCTTCATGTTCAGTCTCCCGGCGCACTCGGCAGCGCCGGCTTCCTCGCCTCCCGTCGGTTCGGCCGTCCCCTCGTGGGCACCTTCCACACGAACATTCGCGCGATGCGGGAGGCCGTCCCGTCCAAGTTCCTCGTGCCCGAGTTCTTCCGCGTCGCCTGGTGGTGGAACCTCGGGCTCTACTGGCGGTGCGACGTCGCCACGGCGCCGTCGGAGGCCGCCCGGGACGACCTCGTCGAGAGCGTCCGCAAGCCGTTCCGTCGCGACGTCGAGGTCGTGCCGAACGGGATCGACCTCGAGCGGTTCGTGCCCCATCACGCGGCGCCCGACTGGCGCGCCCGGTGCGGACTGGAGAGCGCCCCGCTCGTGACCTTCCTCGGCCGCCTCACCGTCGACAAGGGGGTCCACCGGTTCCTCGACGCCGTCGCGCAGGCCTCGACCGAGACGGCGCTGGTCGCGATCGTCGGGGGGGTCGGCCCGGAGGAGGCCCGCGTGCGGGAGCGCCTGCGGGAAGACCCCCGCCTCCACGGCAACGTCCGCTACATCGGCCCGGTCGCGGAGGAGGAGAAACCGGCGCTCCTCGGACAGAGCGACCTCTTCGTCCTCCCGTCGACCAGCGACACGTCGAGCGTCGCCCTCCTCGAGGCGATGGCCTGCGGGGCGGCCGTGGTCGGTCCGGCCGAGGGAGGGGCCTCCGAGCTCGTCCAGGACGGGGTGACCGGCCGTCGGGTGCCCGTCCGCGAGCCGGGCGCCCTCGCCCAGACGCTGGTGGAGCTGCTGCGGGAACCGGCCCGGCGGCGCCGGATCGCCCAGCGCGGCCAGGAGTACGTCCGGACCGAGGCCTCGCTCGAGATCATGGCCCGTCGCTTTATCTCTCTCTACGAACATCTCATCGAGACGCGGAGGTCCGGTGGCGGTCGTTCCCCTTCCTGAGCTGCAGCGACTGGCCCAGAAGCTCGCGAGCGAGCGGCACGATGCCTACTCGGAGCGGGCGCTCTCCCGCGCCTACGAGGAGTACCTGGCCCGGCGTCGCACGCCGATCGCCGCCTTCCGGCTGCGGGTCGGCGCTCAGGAGTATCCGACCTTCTACGACCTCCTGGGCGACCCGAAGCCCCCGAGCGGCCCGACCGAGATGCGCCTCGACCCGCCGGCCCCCCCCGGCGCGGCCTGGGAGTTCCTGCGGCCGTTCGCGCGGATGACGACCGACGAGGACGGGAGCGGGGCGGCGTATCCCGGGGGGGATGCCCCCCCGACGCGGACGATCCAGCGGTTCCTCCTCCGGGAGCACTACCTCCCACGCAGCCGGGCGGAGGAGGACCGAGCCGCCGCCGGAGGGACCCGCATCACGCTCCCGACCTCTCTGGACGACCTGCGGGTCGGGCTCCAGGTCTGTCGCTCCCGCGGGCTGTTGCCGTTCTGTGTGGCGGTCCTGTCGTACTATCCCGAGGAGCGGGTCGTCTACGAGCTCGACCTCGTCCGCTCGCTCCTGCTCGCGGACCCGCGGGCCGGCCGGCTTCCCGCGCAGCGGTTCGTCCGGCGTCCGGCGCGCCTGAGCTGGCACGTCGACCAGGTCATCGGGCGGGGCGACATGCCGCTGCTCGCCTCCCGGTGCCTTCAGGTGCTCGTGGAGTCCCCGGGCCTCACCGCCGTGGAGGTCGCGCACGTCTTCGGAGGCGTGCGGGAGCTGATGGACTCGGCGCTCCAGGGGCTCGCGGCGCGGGGCGTCGTCACCTTCGACCGCCGGACGGGGGTCTACCGGCCCCGGCTCGACGCGTTCCTCCCCCCGAGCGCCCGCTCGGAGAGCCGCGCCCCCGAGCCAGTACCGACCGGCTCCAACCCCGCGCTGCGGACGAGCGTGCAGGAACTGATCGCGGCGGCCGATGCCCGCGCGACCTGTCCCCTGTGCGGGAGCCCGCTCGGAGCGGACCACAAGGGGATCCTCTGCGACAAGTGCCAGGCCGAGGTTAGCGCGGCCTAGGGGACGGGCCTGTCGGGAGTCTCCGCCCGGGGCGGCGGGCGCCCCCGGCCTTTGAACCCGAGTTAGCTGGCTTAGAAGGCCAGTGCTTCGTCCGGGCTAAGCTACAGGCCCGCGCTGTCTCCGACGCCGGTCGGTCCCCTTAACCCTTCTCTCGCTGACGCCTCGGGGACCAGCGGTAGCGGACGCGACGAGGTGCG
>JASHTC010000195.1 GCA_030040755.1 Thermoplasmata archaeon
GCCGGCTAGTCTTCCGCTACGAGGACTGCGTCGAGTGCGGGGCGTGCGACATCGCCTGCGACCAGGGCTCGGTGACGTGGAACCTGCCGCGCGGGCCGTACGGCGTGCGATACGCCTACGGTTAGCGCGGCCCCGGAGGGGGCCGCGGCCTCCACCGGCGCACCGGCCACGTTCCAGTCAAGGCGCAGCTTAAAACCCAGAACTTCGGGTGCACGGGGCGGAGTCCACCCTACGTCGACCAGTGCACCCGCCGGCGGAGCCTCCTCGCTCTTTCCCTACCGGCTCCGCCCGGGGCAGGAGACCCTCCTGGCGGCGGTCGCCGAGACGGCCCAGCGCGGCGGCCCCCTCCTGGTGAACGCCCCGACCGGGAGCGGGAAGACGGTCGCGACGCTCGCTCCCCTGCTGGAACACGCCGAGGCCGCGGACCACAAGATCCTCTACCTCGTACGGACCCACTCGCAGGAGGTCCAGGTCCTCCAGGAGGCGCGGGTCATCGGCCATCGCCTCGAACGCCCGGTTGTGGCGGTCGGCCTCCAGGGGCGAGCCCGCCGCTGCTTCCTGCTCGAGAACGTCGCGGAGGTCAAAAGCGCGACCGCCGAGGAGCACGGCAAGCTCTGTGCGGACCGTAAGCGCGCCACCGAACGGGCGATGGCCGGCGAAGCCCCCCTCGTGCCGTCCCCGGAGCTCCCCGAGGGCGGGGAGATCGACCTGACGGACCTGGACGGGTGCCCCTACTACGCCCGGGTCCTCCAGACCGACGTCGACGAGCTCGTCGAGCGGCTCGGCGCCAAGCTGCCGACGCCGACCGAGTTCGACCAGCTGAGCCGGGACGAGAACCTCTGCGCCTACGAACTGGCGAAGAAGCTCGTCCCCCGCGCCCGGCTGGTCACGGCCCCCTACGCATTCTTCTTCCACCCCCACATCCGGCGCTCGCTGTACTCCTGGATGGGGGTCCCTCCCGAGCGGGTCGACCTCGTGATCGACGAGGCGCACAACCTACCGGGCCAGCTGCGGGACCTGGCGAGCGTCGCCCTGCCCCAGGAGTCGGTCCGGCGGGCGCGCAGCGAGGTCGCCGAGCGGGGCGACTTCCAGCTGCCGGACGGCCCGAGCGCCACCCGCTTCTTCGATATCGTCGGGGCGGCGGTCGAGGAGCTCGTCCATGCCCTCGCCCGGGAGGAGGACGCGGTCCTGCCGCCCGCGGTGTTCGAGGACGCGCTCCTGACAGCGCTGGGGGGCACGAGCCATCGTCTCGACACCTGGCTCGGCGCGCTGGCGACCTGGGGAGAGAACCTCCGCGACGAGAAGCGTCGGGAACGCCACCTCCCCCGCTCCTGGGCCCACACGGTCGCCCTGACGCTCCTCTCCTGGCCCCAGCTCGAACCCCCGGGATACGTGAAGGTCGCCACGCGGACCCCGCGTCCGGCCCTGGAGGCCTACTCGCTCGATGCCTCGGGCCCCGCGCGGCCGATCCTCGAGTGCCACACCTCGGTTCACCTCTCGGGCACGCTCGCGCCGCTCGAGGAGTACCGGGACACGCTCGGGCTGGGGGCGAACGCCCGGCTTCTCGATGTCCCGTCCCACTTCCCGCCCGAGCACCGCCGCCTCCTCTACGACCCGTCCGTGACGACCCGGTTCGAGGACCTCCGCCAGGACTCGCACGCGACCGCGAAGATCGCCGACCGGCTCGTCGAGGTCCTGGCCTGCCTGCCGGTGAAGACGGCCGTCTTCTTCCCGAGCTTCGACCTCCTCCACCGGGTCCTGGACGCCGGCCTCCAGTCGAGCCTCCCGGGCAACGTCTTCATCGAGTACTCGAAGATGCCCACCGGCGACCTCTGGCGGTCGATCGAGGGGTGGAAGCGCGACCCGGAGGGGACCGTGCTCCTCGGGGTCACCGGGGGGCGGCTGGCCGAGGGGATCGATTACCCGGACGAGGAGCTCGAGGCGGTCGTGATCGTCGGGATCCCCTACCCCAAGCCGACCGCGAAGAACGAGGCGCTCCGCCGCTTCCTGGACGCGTCCACCGGCCACGGGTGGGAGTACACGGTCGAAGCTCCGGCGGCCCGGGCGATCGTCCAGGCGTGCGGCCGCCTGATCCGCTCCGAGCACGACCGCGGGCTCGCGATCATCCTCGACAAGCGCGCCCCGACGTTCGCCCGCTGGCTCCCCGGTCTCGAGCCGATGGGGGACCTCGGGGCGACGACCCGTGCCTTCTACGGTGGACGACGGGCCCGCTGGTCGCCGAGCAAGCGCCCCACGGAGAGCGGCCTCCCGAGCGACGCGGCCCTCCCCCCATAACCGATAAAAGGCGGCCCGCCGCACCCGGACCCGTGATCATCACCCGCACGCCGCTGCGGATCAGCTTCGCCGGGGGTGGCACCGACCTCCCCTCGTTCTACCGAACCCACGGCGGCGGCGCGGTCACGAGCGCGGCGATCGACCGGTACGTCCACGTCCTCGTGAACGAGAAGTTCGACAAGTCGATCCGCGTCGCGTACTCCCGCACCGAGAACGTCGACCGCCTCGAGGACCTCGAGCACGGCATCGTGCGCGAGGCGATGCGGGCCACGGGCGTCTCCCAGGCGCTCGAGGTCCACACGATCGCCGACATCCCGGGCGAGGGCACGGGCCTCGGCTCCTCCTCCACGCTCACGGTGGGCCTCCTGAACGCGCTCTACGCCTACCGCGGGCGGCTCCAGGACCCGGCGGAGCTGGCGGCGGAGGCCTGCCGGATCGAGATCGAGGCGCTCGGCGGCGCCCTCGGCAAACAAGACCAGTACATCGCGGCGTTCGGCGGGGTCCAGCACTTCGAGTTCCGGCCGGACGACACGGTGCGGACCGCGCCGATCCCCCTCTCGCGCGAGGCGCGGGAGGAGTTCTCCCACCACCTCTCCCTCTTCTACACCGGGATCACCCGGAAGGCCCAGGGGATCCTCAAGAACCAGAGGGACCAGACCGAGGAGCACGTCGAGGCCTACGTCCGCAAGCGCGAGCTCGCGTCGGCGGCTCGCACGGCGATCATCCACACCGACTGGCCGTCCCTGGGGGCGGTGATGGACGAGGATTGGGAGCTGAAGCGTCAGCTCACCCATGGCATCTCCTCCCCCGAGATCGACGAGCTCTACGAGCGGGCCAAAGCGGCCGGCGCCTACGGAGGCAAGATCACCGGCGCCGGGGGCGGGGGCTTCCTCCTCCTGCTGCACCCCCCCGCGCGCAGCCATCAAATAGCGGCCGCCCTCTCGCCGATGGAGCGGCTGACCGTCCGGATCACTCCGGAGGGCTCGCGGATCCTGTTCGTGGGACGATGACCGAGACCCCCGCGCTCGAACCGTACCTCCGTTCATACGTCGCCGAGACCCGCGCGTGCCTGGAGGCGCCGTACCTCCTCGAGGCGCTGCGGAAGATCGTCCCCCTCTTCCTGGCGGCCCGCGCGCAAGACCGGACGATCTTCTTCTTCGGCAACGGGGGCAGCGCCTCGACGGCCTCCCACTTCGTGGTCGACATCGCCAAGGGAACGCGTCCGTCGCTGAAGCCCGGACCCCCGAGCCAGCGGTTCCGCTGCCTGGCGCTGAACGACAACGTGCCGAGCGTGATGGCCTGGGCGAACGACACGGACTACACCCGGATCTTCTCCGAGCAGCTCCGCAGCCTCGCCGATCCGGGAGACGTCGCGGTCGCCATCTCCGGCAGCGGAAACTCGCCGAACGTCCTCGAGGCGGTCAAGGCGGCGAAGGAGATGGGAGTCCACACGATCGGCCTCTCGGGGATCGGCGGAGGGAAGCTCAAGGACCTGGTCGACGTCTCGCTCGTCGTCCCCTCCAACAGCATGCAGCACACGGAGGACGTCCACCTGGTCGTGCTCCACTACCTCACCGCGTTCCTGCGCGACGAAGTCCCCCCGCCGCCGCGATGACGGTCCGCATCCGCGACTACATGGTGCTCGAGGTCGAGCACTTTCGGACCACGACCTCCGTCCGGGAGGCGGTCGCCCGATTGATGCGGAGCCGGCACCACGGCCTCCCGGTGACGGACGAGTCCGGCAAGCTCGTCGGGTTCGTGAGCGCGAAGGAGCTCCTCCGCCACGCCGCCGAGGGGGAGACCCCCCTCTCCAAGATCATGCGGCCGGGAACGTACACGGCCCATCCGGAGACCGCGCTGGACGACGCGGCCCGGATCATGTTCCGCTACGGGCTGCGGGACCTGCCGATCATCGACGGGGACGGGCGGCTCTGCGGGGTCCTCTCGAACCTGGACGTCGTCCGCTCGCACTTCGAGCGGGCCTCCCCGACGAAGGCGGACATGCTCAAGCAGCTCCTCACCGAGCGGTACCATCTCCCCTTCGAGATCCGGCGGGGGCTCGTCCCGATCTCGGCGCTGCGCCCGACCCAGTGGAAGGTCTTCGAGGACGAGCTCGAGGGGCGACGGTATGAGCTCGAGCGCGGATTCGCCGAGCCGGTCCTCGTGCTCCAGAAGGGGAAGGAGTGGATCCTGGTCGATGGCCATCATCGGGCGCTGGCCGCGCGGGAGATGGGCCTGGCCCAGCTGCAGGCGTTCATCCTCACCTGCGACCGGCCCGAGGAGTTCGCCCAGCAGGTCACCGGGTTTGAGAAGATCGCCGAGGACCACCACCTGCACACCGTGGGCGACATCGAGATCGACCAGAGCAGCCACCATCCCCTCCTCGAGGTGACGACCCAGCTCCTGCGGCGGGTCGAGGGGTCGGAGAAGGGACCCGCCCCGCCCTGAAGCCCCCGCCGGCCCCCTCCCGAGTTCGGACCGCGCCCATAAGAAACGGCACTCGGTGGTCCGGACCGCCCCTCCATGAGCCTGCCGCTGCCCCCGCTCGACGTCACGACCGCGTTCCTGCCGTTCGCGGCGGTCGCCCTCTCGATGATCGCCATCACGGTCTTCGTTCTCGCCCAACTGCTGCCGCGGGACGGCTCCGCGACCGACCTCACCTCCATGACCCTCGCGCTCGCGGTGCTCCTGGGAGGGAGCGCGCTGCTGCTCGCGCTGCTCTTCACCTACATCACCCCGGACGGGACCACAGCGTGGACGTGGGTGCTCGTCGCGTTCAACTTCATGATGATGTTTCCGGCGGGATTGTGGTTCGTCAGCCTGATCCTCTTCGAGGACCGGAAGGTCGACTGGCACAGCTGGCTCTGGCCGACCTCGATCGCGCTCGTGGTGGTGGGGTCGGAGGTGATGATGGGGGTCCTCTTCGCGGTCGGCGGGGGAAGCGCCCCGGCGACGCTGACGGCCGCGCTCGCCCTCGGGCTCTCCTCCATCTGGTTCGACTGGTCGATGGGCGCCGTGATGCTCGCGCTCCTATTCTGGCTGCCGGTCCGGGGTCTCGTCCGCGGCTCGTTGGCCGCGCTCACGGCCGCGGCGTTCGTCGCCCCGTGGGTGGTGGCGACCCCGACGGTCGGCGCCGCGGGCATGGCCGTCCTGATGACCGCTTCCTTCCTCCTGCTCTACCGGTACCTCGCGGACCGATCGCCGATCCCCTCGGCCGACCTCGGGGTCGTCGTCGGGCTCGCCTCCGCCTTCGCGCTGATGGTCGCGGCGCAGGTGGCGGTAGTCATGATGGCCGGCTCGTACGCGGCGGCCCTGGCGTTCGGGGGGACGATGGCGCTCGTCATGTTCGGCGAGGTCGCCTTCGTCGTCCGACAGAGCGAGGATTCGTACTACACCGATATCAAAGGGGTCCAGGTCGGCTCGCCGTCGGGGGCCTTGTGAGCGAGCATTCCCTGCAAGGTCCGGCGCGTCCGCTCCGGTGCGCCCTTCCCTGGCTTCTGGCCGGGCTGCTCCTGGCCGGCGTCGGGGTGCCGGCGGTGGGCGGGGCGTTCGGGCACGTACCTTCGATCCCGCTCGTCGGCTTCGCCCGGCCCGAGGCCAACTCCACCGTGACGGTCAACATGACCGACCAGCCCCGGTACTCGCCCACGTACCTGTCGATCCCCGAGGGGACGAACGTCACCTTCCACCTGGTGAACCTCGGGGTGTTCGTCCACACGTTCACCCTGCTCGCCCACCCGGACGTCGTGCTGAACACCAGCTGGACGCCGACCCAGGTCGACCAGTACGTGAACCAGACCGGCTCGCTCGCCAACGTCAGCGTCGCCGCGGGAACCTCCGCGAACACCACGGTCGGGTTCAACCGCTCCACCGGGTTCGACTCGTTCGAGTTCCTCTCGGTCGTCCCGTACCAGTTCCAGGCCGGGATGTACGGGTTCGTCAACATCTCGTCGACCGCCCCGGGGCTGATGACCTCCGACAACACGACCGACTCCTACTCGTTCGTTCCGGACGTGCTGGTCGCGAACTCGACCCACTTCCCGTTCAACCTCGACGTCCTCGTGACCAACACCGGCGCCCTCGGACACACGTTCACCATGGGGCCGGTGGCGAACTACGCGCTGTCGCCGACGAACTTCACTACCTACTTCATGACCCACCCGCCCCTCGTCAGCGCGACCGTTCCCTCCGGGGCGGGCTCGAGCGTGTGGGCGAACATGACGGTCCCCGGTCCGGGCGTCTACCAGTACATCTGCGAGGTCCTGGGACACTTCGCCAGCGGCATGACGGGCTTCCTGTACGTCGACGTCCCGCCTCCGCCGCCGGCGCCGCCGCCTAGCACCGCCGTCATCCAGGGATGGATCCTCGTGGGCTCCGGGGTGCTGTTGGGGGTCGGGATCGCGCTGGCGGCCGTCACGGCCTACATGGGACGGTTCCCGCCCCCGCCCCCGACGGAAGGCCCGCACCACGCGTGAGCGCGGAGGGCACGGCTCCCGCCCCGGGAGGGAGCGGCTACACCACCACGAGGAAGGAGCGCATCGTGCCGTGGTACGTGCCGCAGAACTCACTGCACTGGATCAGATACTGACTGCCGGGGGCCACGTTCGGGACCGCGAAGGCGAAGTGGTTGACCCGCCCGGGGATCGCGTCGATGCGGACCCCGAGCTGGGGGATGTTGAAGGAGTGGATCACGTCCGCCCCGGTGACGTTGATCTCGATCTCCGCGCCCGGCGGGGCCCATAATGCGCCGCCGCTCACCGTGTTGGTCGTCGCGTCGTAGGTCGAGTTGACGCACGGCGGGGTCCGGTTCGTGTAGCAGAACTCCCAGTTCCACTGATGACCGACCACGGTCACGTACTCGGTCGGGTCCCCGGGCAATGAGTCGATGTGATACAGCAGCACGGTCGAGTAGGCCGCCACCCCGGCGAGCAGGGCGACGACCGCGAGCGTCCAGGCGAGCTCGAGCTTGTTAACCATACCTCCGCCGGTTCGCCACGGGGTCGCGCCACTTCCAGACGCTGTAGACCAGGAAGGCGAAGGTCACGATCGCACCCGCGACGCTGATCCCGAGCATGACCCAGATCAGCGGGCTGGTCTCCTGGAGGTTCGTCTGCGTGGCCTGCAGCAGGGGCGGGACGCGGCCCAGGGTCGACGCGAACGTCGTTCCTCCGTTTCCAGCCGACGGGTGGGGGAGGACCTACATATGGGCCGCGTACGAACCGGTCCCGGCCCGAGCTGGACCGCGCGCGAGACGGGCGGTTCGTACGGAGGGCGTTTTAACCCGACCGGGCCTGCTCCGCCCGCGTGCACGGCTCGGGAGCTCACTCGAGGGAGCGACGGCGACCTCGTCGCCGCGCGCTCGCGGTATGGATCGCCTGCCTTCTGGTGGTCGGGGTTCTCTCCTTCGTCAGCCACCCAGCCTCGGCGAACGCCTACGTCGTGGACGCGGCGGGCTCGGCCAGCGTCTCCGTGACCGCCTCCTCCGGGTTCATGTTCACTCCGAACAACTTCAACGACGTCGCCACGAACACGACCGTGACGGTGACGTTCGTCGACGGAGACACGCTCGCGCACACCTTCTCGATTCTCGACCGTCAGGGGGTGGTGATCCCCGACCAGTCCACGATCACCCCGACGCAGCTCGACCAGCTCTTCACGCAGTACGGCGCGTTGGTCTCGATGACCAACAACCCCGGTCAGACCAACACCACCACCTTCGCCTCCCCCGGAACCGGTTGGTACGAGTTCGTCTGCCTCGAGGAGGGACACTTCCAGTCCGGGATGTTCGGGTTCATCGCGTTCGGCGAGGCCCTCCCCACGAACCTCAGCGTCAGCGCGCCATACGACGGACCCGGCGCCGCGGTGTTCATCATCATCGGGACGATCGTCGCGCTGACGGTCATCTCGGTCGTGCTCGGGTTCGTGGTCGGGCGACGCCGGGGGAGCTCGGACGAGATGCCGCCGGAACGGTTGGGTTACCCCGAGCCGGAGGCGCCTCCGACCTCGGAGCCACTCCCCGAGTCGCCCGCTCCCCCCAAGCCCTAGCTCCAACACAAGGTTCAAAAAGGGCCCCCCGTATGACCTACGGACCTTGTAGTAGGTTGGGGAACTCTGCATGGCATGGAACGCCCCGAGCCGTGAGCGCCGCGTCCTCCGGGCCGGACACTCCTCGATCGCGGTCACGCTCCCGAAGCCGTGGGCGGAGGCGATGAACCTCCGACCGGGAGACCTCATCGTCTTCGACCAGAACGATGACGGGACGCTCTACCTCAAGCCGGCGCCGGTGCCCGGGCTCACTCCCGAGGGGAGCCCGTTCCTCGTCCAGGCGCGGTCGTTCGATACCCCCGGGGTGCTCCACCGGTTGATCGTCGGGGCCTACCGCGTCGGGCACGACGCGATCGAAATCCGCACCGACATCCCGCTCGCCCCCGAGCGCCTCGAGGAGCTCGTGGACGCGGCCCGAGGGCTCCTCGGGGTCTCGGTCGTCTCGCAGGAGCCGACCCGGGTCGTGCTCCAGAATTTCATCGACCCGTCGAAGTACGGGCTCCCGCAGCTCGTCCAGCGCATGAAGATGATCCTGGTCGCCTTCCTCGAGGAGATGGAGGAGGTGCTGCGGCGGCGCGGCAAGAGTCGACGGGTGACCAACCTCGACGAGGAGGGAGGCAAGGTGCTCTCGCTCCTCGTCCGCCAGCTGTTCCTCGCCAGCCGGGACTGGTCGCTGGCCCGGCGGATCGGGAGCCCGGACCCCCGCCAGCTGCTCGAGTGGCGGGTCGTGGTCCACGCGCTGGAAGAGCTGACGACCCTGTTCGGCGACGCGCTGCGCGCCCTCAGCGAGAACGTGCCTCCGAAGAGTGACCCCTCGGCCGAGGAGCTCGGTGCCTACATGACGGAGCTGAAAGGCCAGCTGAAGAGCGTCGTCGACGCGTTCATGCACCCGTCGCTCGACCACGCCTGCGAGGTGTACCACGCCGGCGGGGTCCTCGACGCCTCGAGCCTGCGGCCCCTGAGCCCGCGGGGCCCCGTGCCCCGCGGGGCGGCTCGCCCCGCGACCCTGCTCCTCCAGCGGGCCGCCGCCTGCCTCTCCCTCCTCGCGGAGCTCGCGATCGACCGCGCCGTGGCGATCGGCACCGAGACGATCATGGTCGAGGCGGCCTAGGGGCCGTTTATCTGCTCGCGGTCCGGACGACCCGTACCGGTTGGGTCGCCCGATACGAACGCCATATCCTCCCCCCTCGGGTCCAACCGCGAGGGCGCCGATGTTCGACTCAATCGATGACTGGCTGATCATCGCCGTGGTCGCGGGGATTCTGTTCTACGGGTCCTCGAAGATTCCCCAGCTCGCGCACAGCCTGGGGCGGTCGATGGGAGAGTTCAAGCGCGGACGGCTGGAAGTGGAGCGGGAGCTGAAGGCCGAGCAGGCCGCCGCGGCCGCGAGCCCGCCCGCCCCGGCCGCCGGACGGAGCCCCTAGGTCCCCTCCGAGGCATGCGGGACCGACCGACCACGCGTCGCCGAACGCCCCGCGGGCCTCTCCCGGGGGGACCTCGGCGGGGGGTGGTCGGGTGACCTATGAGCGACCTCGACCGGATCCTCGGGGTCCTCGCGGAGGTCCGTCTCCGCCTCGTCCGCATGGCCTGGGTGCTCGGGCCGCTCTTCGGCTTCTTGTTGTTCTTCGAGATCGTCCCCGTCCGGCTCTCCCTCCTCGGGGTCTCGGTCCCCGCCGGCTACCCGTGGCCCAATCCGTTCTACAACGTGACCGCCCAGGTGTTCCGCGCGATGGTCCGTTGGATGCTCCCGCCGGGGGTCGAGCTCCTGAACGTCGGAGTGGGCGACTCGATCCTCGTGCAGATGGAGATCGGTCTCCTGCTCACGCTCATCCTCGGGATGCCCTGGATCGTCCACGAGGTCGCCGCCTTTCTCGTGCCGGCCCTGCGGAGGAACGAGCGGGCCCTGATCCGGCAGGTCGGGATCCCGGCGACGGTCCTCTTCGGGCTCGGCACCGGGATCGGCCTGTTCCTCATCACGCCGTTCACCTTCCTCCTGCTGTTCAAGTACGTCGCGGCGATGGGGCTCGCTCCCGTCCTCGGCGTGCAGGACTTCGTCACCTTCGCCCTCCTCTACTCGATCGCCTTCGGGGTGGTCTTCGAGCTCCCGGTCTTCATCTATGCCCTCACCCGGCTCGGCGTCGTGCACGCCGCGGTCTGGAAGAAGCACTGGCGGGGCGCGATCCTCGGCTCGCTCGTCTTCGGGATGGTGATCACGCCGGACAACTCGGGCATCACGATGCTCCTGATCGCCACCCCGATGGTCGGGCTGTACTTCGGGGGCGCCTACTTCGCGGGCCGCTGGGAACGTGGCGGGGAGGTGCGGGCCCGTCCGCCCGCCTCCGCCGGGGCGGGGTGACGTAGCCCCGTGGCGCTCTTCTCCGACATCGACTGGATGATCGTCCTGGTCGCGGCGGCCTTCCTGCTCTTCGGCCAACAGAACGCCGAGACCCTTCGCTCCCTCGGCCGATGGTACGGTCGGGCCCTGCGGTTGAAGCAGGAGCTCCTGGCCGAGTTCAGCCGGGCCGCGGACCTCCCCGCGCCGGGGGGGAACCTGACGATCCGGGGGGCCCTCCTCGGCCTCGACCCCCCGCCTAGCGCGACGCGGGGGGTGCCGATCGCGGTCGCGCGCGCTCCCGAGGCTTCCCTCTCCCCCGTCTTCGGCCCCACCGGGCCGCCGTGGACCGGCGGGTACCCGACCCCGACCTGGTCGACGACCGTCGCGGCCGTTCCCCCCGAGGAGGAGG
>JASHTC010000196.1 GCA_030040755.1 Thermoplasmata archaeon
TTGTCCGCGTGTTACTGAGCAGTGCGCCGAGGGCTTACCCCTCTCGACTCGCATGGCTTAAGCGAACTCCAATAGCGGTGCCCGCCGGCAGGATCAACCGGATTTGTGAGCACACTTCTTCGTGTGCGGGAATATACTGTCGTGACCGATCTACTGACTGGCAGGTTCATGCTCTTCTCGCTGAATTGAGCGATTCGCGTACATTGTCTATCTCGTCCGTCGGCTCCGAGAGGTCGCTCCCCGTCTCCAGGGAGGGGTTCTCGGGGCTCCACGCCCCATCGGGCCATCTGTGGCGTCGCCTTGGAAGAGCACGGTTCACGCATCCCCGGCTCGCCGTGGCGGCGTCCCGCGCCCGAACCCCCGTGGGGGGTCCTCGCGCGGCGCGCGGCCCGAGGAGCGCGTCCTACTTAAGCCCCTCGATGGCGGGAGGCTCCGTAGCATACGCCGCCCCGGCGGGCCGGGCCGGCGGCCTTCCGCTGGGCTACCAGATCGCGACCCGGCGCTCCGGGGGCCGCCACATCGGGCTCCCCGGCCGGATCCCGAACGCCTCGAAGAAGGCGTCGAGGTTCTCCGCCGCGCCCTGCGCCCGGAACGGGCCCGGGGCGTGGGTGTCGGTGACGATCCGGCGACGGGTCTCCGGCTCGCGGCAGTTCTGCCGCCAGGCCTGCGCCCACGACAGGAAGAACCGTTGCTCGGGGGAGAGGCCGTCGATCGGGCGGCGCCCCGCCGGCGCTCGCGCGAGCCGGCGCTCGAGGGCTTCGAAGGCGATGCTCAGTCCCCCGAGGTCCGCGAGGTTCTCCCCCAGGGTGAGCTCGCCGTTCACCGCGAGGCCGGGGAGCGGCTGGAAGCGGTTGTACTCCTCCACGACCTGACGGGCCCGTCGCTCGAACTCGCGCGCGTCGGCCTCCGTCCACCAGTCGTTCAGGTTCCCCTCCGCGTCGAACTTCCGGCCCTGGTCGTCGTAGCCGTGGGTGATCTCGTGCCCGATCACCGCGCCGATCCCGCCGTAGTTGACCGCGTCGTCCATCGTGACGTCGAAGAACGGCGGCTGGAGGATCCCCGCCGGGAAGACGATCTCGTTCATCACCGGGCTGAAGTAGGCGTTCACGGTCGGCGGGGTCATCCCCCACTCGGTACGGTCGACCGGCTGGCCGACGCGCACGACCTGGCGGTGGACCTCGAACGCCCGGGCCCGGCGGACGTTCCCGAGATAGTCGCCCCGGTCGACCCGGACGGAGGAGTAGTCCCGGAACTTCTCCGGGTGGCCGACCTTGGGATAGAATCGAGCGAACTTCGCGAGCGCCCGTTCGCGGGTCGCCTCGCTCATCCAGTCGCGCGTCGCGAGACGGTCGCGGAAGACCGCGCGCAGGTCGTCCACGAGCTCGCGCATTCGCGCGTTGGCCTCGGGCGGGTACGCGCGCTCGACGTACAGCTGTCCGAGGGCCTCGCCGAGGGAAGCGTCGATCACGAGGGCGGCCCGCTTCCACCGCGGCTCCGGCTCCTCCTGCCCCAGCAGCGTGCGGTGGAAGAAGTCGAACCATTCCGCCTCCGCCGCCGCGTGCAGGAACGGGGCGCTGCTCCGCAGGACCTGCCAGCGCAGGTACTGCTTCCAGGCAGAGAGCGGGTGGGCGGCGACCCCCCGCTCGATCGCGTCGAAGAACTCGGGCTGGCCGACGATCACGTGGGGAGCGTCCCCGAGTTCCCGGTCGGCGAGGTACTGCGTCCACGGGGTGGCCGGGTGCGCCCGGACCAGCTCGCCCACCGGGACCCGATGGTAGTTCTTCTCCTCGTCCCGAAGCTCGGTGCGCGAGCGGCTCGCCCGGGCGAGCTCGGTCTCGAGGCCGAGGACCGCCTCGGCGGCGTCCTGGGCCGCTGCCGGGCCCGCGCCCAGGGAGCGGAAGCTGCGCTCCAAGTGGGCCCGGTAGGCCGCCACGACGGCGGCGAACTGCGGGTCGAGGTAGTAGTCCCGGTCGGGGAGCGAGAGGCCGCCCTGGTCGAGGTAGAAGGCGTAGCGCCCGCTCGCCTTCTTGTCGGGGTACACGTAACTGTCAAAGAACCCCTCCCCTCCGACCGCGTGGTGGGCCGCCAGCACGCGGTAGAGCTCCTCGACCGACGCGACCGCCTCGATTCGGGCCAGGTCCGGGTCGATCGGCCGGAACTGGAGCCGCTCGAGCTGCTCGGCGTCCATCGCGGAGGCAAAGAAGTCCCCCACCTGTCGCCGGACCGGGTCGTCCGAGGGGGCGGGAGGGCCCGCCGCCTCCTCGAGGATCGAACGGATGACGTAGAAGTTCCGCTCGAGCAGCTCGTCGAAGCCCCCCCAGCGGGCCTTGTCGGCCGGCACGGGGTGGTCGCGGACCCATCCCCCCGCGGCGTACCGGTAGAAGTCCGTCGCCGGGTCGGTCGAGCGGTCCATGTACTCGAGGGAGAACCGAGGGACCCGGGGTTCCGGTTCCGCCGCCGTCCCTGGGGCCGGTCCTCTCCCCGGCGCTCCGGCGGGTGGGGAGGACCTGCGGGGAGGCATGGGAGTCCGGCCCCCTCCTGCCGTCCGAGCCCATGAGGATTGCGACGGCGCGCCGGCTCGGGGTCAGGCCGCGCCGCGCTCGAAGCGGCGGACCCAGGCCGGCACCTCGAGGAGCGACGTGATCTCGGGG
>JASHTC010000197.1 GCA_030040755.1 Thermoplasmata archaeon
CGGCGAGCGTGCGGGGGACCGTCTCGAGCGCCTCGGCGAACGACTCGAACGCGATCTGCTCGCGTCCCCCGATCTTGGCCGCCTCGTCCCGAAGCTGCATCGCGAGCTCCTCGGCCGCGGCGCCGCCCCCGTAGACGTACCGCCCGTCCTCGACCGCGACCGCCGCCACGTTGAGGGCGTCGTCCATCGAGCGCTCGATCTCGTCGAGCACGTGCTCGGTTCCCCCGCGGATCAGGATGGACACGGCCCGGGCCTTCTTGGCGCCCGTGACGAACGTGAGGGCGTCGTCCCCGATCTTGCGCTCCTCCACGAGGCCGGCGGCGCCGACGTCCTGGGGGGTCAGCTCGCTGACCTTCGAGACGATGCTCGCCCCGGTCGCCTTCGCGAGCTTCTCCATGTCGGACTTCTTCACGCGCCGGACGGCGTAGATGCCCTCCTTGGCGAGGAAGTGCTGGGCGAGGTCGTCGATCCCCTTCTGGCAGAGGACGACGTTCGCGCCGGACTTCTTGACCTGCTCGACCATCCGCCGCAGCATGTTCTCCTCCTCCTGGAGGAAGGCGTTGAGCTGGTTCGGGTCGTTGATCTCGATCTTGGCGTCGATCTCGGTCTTCTTAATCTCGAGCGCGGCGTCCAGGAGCGCGATCTTCGGATTCTCCACCCGGTTGGGCATCCCCGAGTGGACCTTCTCCTTGTCCACGATGACGCCCTCGATGAGGGAGGTGTCCGTCATGGCGCCGCCCTGCTTCTTGATCAGCTGGATGTTGTCGAGGTCGACGTTGAGCCCCTCGTTGGTCTTCTGCGCGACCGCCGTGACCGCCTTGACGGCGATCTCGGCGAGCTGCTCCCGGTTGTAGGAGACCGCCTTCGAGGCCATCGACGTGACCGCGATCCGCTGCAGGGTCTCGTGGTCCGTGGCCGCGACCGGCATCGAGATCTGCTGGAGGATGTCGAGGGCCTTGGTCGCCGCCAGGCGGTAGCCCTGGGAGATGATCGTGGGATGGATGTTCTGCTCGATGAGGGCCTCCGCGCGCTTGAGGAGCTCGCCCGCGAGGACGACCGCGGTGGTGGTCCCGTCGCCGGCTTCCTGGTCCTGGGTCTTGGCGACCTCGACCAGCATCTTCGCGGCCGGGTGCTCGACGTCCATCTCCTTGAGGATGGTGACCCCGTCGTTGGTGACGACCACGTCGCCCATCGAGTCGACCAGCATCTTGTCGAGGCCCCGCGGGCCGAGCGTCGAGCGGACCGCGTCGGCGATCGCCTTCGCGGCCTGGATGTTGTTGGCGAGCGCTCCGCGCCCCTTCTCTCGGCGGGTTCCTTCTCTCAGCACCAGGATCGGTGTCTGTCCGGTTAGCATGGTTCTAGCCTCCGAGATTCCTCTCGGCAGTCGGGTTTGGTAGAAATGCGGTTCTATTTAATACTACCTTGGCCGAGGTTCGGTTCAAGGTCGGGAGTCCCTCTGCTGCTCGACCTCCCGGCGTCTCAGGTCGGGCGCTGCCGCGCTCTCGACCCGGAGGTCGCCCGCGGCGCCTCTTCGGTCGTCGCTCCGGAGCGCGGCCGACCGGTCCTCCCGTGTAGGGAGGGGTAGTTAACGCCAAGGTCACTCGCCCCCGACAACGCATGACGGCCGCGGCCCGACCCTATCGTCGCCTCCTTCGCGAGGTCGGCTACCTCCGGGTGTTCGTCGCCGGGCTCGGGTCGGTCGCCGGGCAGGCGGTCGCCTCGGTCTGCACCATCTGGATCGTGGCCGTCCAGACGGGGTCCACCCTGGACGTGGCCTTCCTCGGCACCTCCCAGCTCGCGGCGGGGATCATCTTCAGTCTCCTGGGGGGGACCCTCGTCGACCGGTACGACCGTCGCCGGCTGATGGTCCTCTCGGACTTCGTCCGTGCCGTTACCCTCGCGCTCCTCGTCCTCGACCTCGAGCTGTGGGGGTTCAACCTGCTCGGGTTCCTGGCGGCGATGTTCGTCGTCGCCGCCTTCAGCACCGTGTTCAACCCCGCGGAGCAGTCGGTCGTTCCCGCGTTGGTCGGACCCGAGCTGGTCCCGGATGCGAACGGCCTGATCCGGTCGACGCGCTCCGGGGTGGGATTCGTGGGGGCCGCGGTGGCGGGAGCCCTGATCGTGACGGTCGGTCCCGTGACGGGCCTGGCGACGAACATCGGCACCTTCCTCTTCTCCGGGACCCTGTTGACCGGGCTCGTGGTGGCGTCCCCCCGCCGGGCGTCGGCCCCCCGGGGCGTCCGGTCGACCTACTTCGCGGACCTGGTCGCGGGATTCCGGTGGCTGCGGCGGGCCCGCGGCTTCCTGGAGCTGACCTTCTCGGCGGGAGTCTTCAACTTCTGTTCGACGGTCGTCGGCACGTTCCTCGTGTTCTTCGCGACGGAGGTACTGCACGGTTCGGCCCTCCTGTTCGCTGCTCTCCTGGCGGTGGAGGTCGCGGGCACGGCCCTCGGGTCGCTCGCGGTCGGTCGGGTCGGAGCCGTTCGGTGGGCCGGCAAAGCGTGGGTCCTGCCGTACGGGGTCGTCTCGGGCGCCGTCGCGCTCGTCCTGGCGCTCGTCCCGGTCCCCGCGGTCTCGCTCGCCGCCCTGTTTTCCCTGGGGCTCCTTGGAGGGTTGGCGGGGACCGCCTGGCTGACCGCCGCCCAGCTCCTCGTCCCCTCCGACATGCAGGGCCGCTACTTCGGGATCGACTCGCTCGGGAGCTGGGCGATCATCCCGGCCGGCCAGATCGGCGGCGCCTTGATGATCTCGGCCTACGGACTGGACCCGACCTACCTGCTGGCCGGCGTGGTCTGGGTGATCGCCGGGGTGGCGTTCCTGGGCGCGCGGGCGATGTGGCGCCTCAGCTACCCGCCCGCGCCGGAGGACGCCGCTAGCTTCCGAGCCGTCGACGACGTTTCTGGTAGGCCCGGATCGCCCGAAGGAAGTCGGCCCGGGTGAGACCGGGCCACAGGACGTCCGAGAAGTACAGCTCGCTGTAGGCGGATTGCCACAGCAGGAAGTTCGAGATCCGTTCCTCCCCGCTGGTACGGAAGATCAGGTCGGGGTCGGGGAGGTCGGCGGTGTACAGACGCTGCGAGACCGCCTCCGAGTCGATCTGGCTCGGTTCCAGGCGCCCGTCCCGTACCTCCTGCGCGAGCGCTCGGATCGCCTCCAGGATCTCGTCCCGGCCCCCATAGGCCAGCGCGACGTTGTAGCGGTAGGCGGAGTACTTCGCCGTCGCCTGTTCGGCGATGTCGATCGCCTCCTGCACGCGGGGCGGGAGCAGCTTGCGGTTCCCGAGCACCCGCACGCGGATCTGGTGACGGTGCACGCGCTCGTCGACCGCGATGTCCCGCAGCGCCTTGTCGAACAGGTTCATCAGCCCCTCGAGCTCCTCCGGGGCCCGGCTGAAGTTCTCCGTGGAGAGTGCGTAGACGGTCAGCACCCGCACGCCGACGTCCAGGCACCAGTCGAGCAGTTTCTCGAGCGTGTCCCGTCCGGCCGCGTGCCCGTCGGTGACCGCCATCCCATGCTCCCCCGCGAACCGGCGGTTCCCGTCCATGATGATGGCGAGGTGATGGGGTACCGGCTCGGCCCGGACCCGCTCGAGGAGCATCCGCTCCTGCGCGTCGCGCAGGGCGTCGCCGACGATGTGCGACAGGTAGGGCGAGGCCTTCCTCGCTTCGGCCTTCTCCTCCTCGGCCACGGGGGGCTAACTCCTGCGGGGGATAAGTGGTCGCGAGGGGGGAAGGCGCCCTGGTCGGGAGTTCCGGGGGACGGGGAGAGTCCCCACCCCCCCTTCGAACCCGAGTCCCAGCCTCGACAGAGCTAGATCCTAGACCACTAGACTACCAGGGCAGCCTCGTCCGCCTATTCGCACCATGCTATGAACCTTGCGCGGGCCGGCCACGGCCGATTTCCTCTCGGGCCGGCCGCCGGGCCGGACCTGCCGTGCCAGTGGAACCCTCGATTTATTTACCGGATGGGCAGAACTCGTGGGTTACCTGCGAGGGATCGAACATGGCGCTGAACACGGCCGAGGCGTGGAGCGTAGCGATTGCGGGGATCCTGGCCCTGGTGCTGGCGTTGAACCAGCTCGGGGTGGACGTACCCTCGGCCCTGGGCGCGGCGATCCACGGCACGGAACAGCTCCTGAACCGGCCGCTCTAGACCGTTCGGCGGCGGGCGCGCCCTCCGCGATGGACCCCATCTTCTTCGCCTCCTCGGAGGACCTGCGCACCTGGTTCCTCCGGCACCACCGGACGAGCTCGGAGCTCTGGGTCGGGTTCTTCAAGAAGGGCTCGAAGCCGCGCGGGGTCACCTACGCCGAGGCGCTCGAGGAGGCCCTCTGCTTCGGCTGGATCGACACGACCGTCCGGCGGGTCGACGCGCTCCGGTACGCCCACCGTTTCGTCCCCCGTCGGGCCCGGAGCGCATGGACCGAGACGAACGTCGCGCTCGCTCGGGAACTGATCCGGGCGCGCCGGATGCGGGCGGCGGGTAGGCAGGCCTTCGCGGTCCGCGTCCGATCCCCGCGGGCACGGAAGGCCTGAGCGGGAGCCCTACTGCGGGGCCGAGCGACGCGCGAGGACCCGAGCCAGGTCGCGGGGGCGCACCACCCCGCCGGGCGTGATGAAGGCCGTCACGAACCGCGCCGGGGTGATGTCGAAGGCGGGGTTGCGCGAGCGGCTCGTCCGAGGGGTCAGGCGATGGCCCCCGATGCGGGCCACCTCCTCCTCGCCGCGCTCCTCCACGGGGATCGAGGCGCCACTCGCCCGCCGGGGGTCGAAGGTGCTCCACGGGGCCGCCACATAGAACGGGACGCCGTTCTCGTGGGCGACGACCGCCTTCTCGTAGGTCCCGATTTTGTTCGCGAAGTCCCCGTTCCGCGCGATGCGGTCGGCCCCGACGATGACCGCGTCGACCTCGCCGGTGGCGAGGAAGTGGCCGGCCGCGTTGTCGGCGATCACCGCGTGCGGGATGTGCTCGCGCGCGAGCTCCCACGCGGTGAGCCGCGCGCCCTGGAGGAGGGGGCGCGTCTCGTCGACCCAGACGAACAGCCGGGCCCCCCGCGCGCGGGCGACCCGCAGCGGGGCGAGGGCGGTCCCCCACTCGACGGTCGCGAGGGCCCCTGCGTTGCAGTGCGTCAGTACGTTGTGGCTGCGGGCGAACAGGGAGGCTCCCGCGCGGCCGATCGCGTGACACTCGTCGACGACCTTTCTGCGATAGGCGTCGGCGGCCCGCTGCACGTCCGCGCCGGCCTCCCAGGCCGCCCGAACCGTCTCGATCCCGACGAACAGGTCGTGGGCGGTCGGGCGGGTCGACCCGAGGAGCTTCGCCGCCTGAGCCGGGGGGTACTTCCCCTGCCGATGGGCCAGGACCATCCCGTAGGCGGCCGCGACCCCGATCGACGGCGCTCCCCGGACCGTGAGGGTGCGGATCGCCCGCGCGACCGCGTCGACCGACCGAAGACGGAGGATCACCGTGCGGCCGGGCAGGGCCCGCTGGTCGAGCACGGAGAGCACCCCCCGGCGGTACCAGAGCGCGCGAACCGCCACGGTCGCCCCCTACGGCTCGAACGTGTGGAGGAGGTCGAGCCAGTCGGAGGTGACCACCTTCGTCGACGCGACCGCCTCGTCCAGCGGGATGCCCCGAACCTCGGACCCGCGGAGGACTGCGACCTGCCCGAAGCGACCGGCGAGGGCGAGGTCGACCGCCGCAGCCCCGAGACGGGTGGCCAGGATCCGGTCGAACAGCTCCGGGGGCCCTCCGCGCTGGATGTGCCCGATCTGAGCGCTGCGGCTCTCGATGCCGGTCGCCTCCTGGATCCGGCGGGCGAGCTCGCCGCCGACCTGACGCTCGCCCAGGAGCTCGTGCCCGAAGTCGTCCTTCCCGCCGGTCGACCCGCGGCGCGGCCCGAGGTCGATCCCCTCGCTGGCGACGACCAGGGCGAACCCGCGGGCGTTCGCCGCCGCCCGGACGCGCTCGAGGAGGGTCTTCTCGTCGTACGGCTCCTCCGGGAGGAGCGTGGCATCGGCACCGGCGGCCAGCCCGGTGGCCAGGGCCACCCATCCGGCGTGGCGGCCCATGACCTCGAGGACGACCACCCGGTGGTGGCTCCAGGCGGTGTCGCGGAGCCGCTCGGCGGCGTCGACCGCGACCGCGACGGAGGAGTGGAATCCGAACGTCCAATCGGTGCCCCCGACGTCGTTGTCCATCGTCTTCGGCACCCCGACGACCCTGCCCCCGCGGCGGAAGAGGTCCCGGGCCGCCGTCAGCGTGTCGTCCCCACCGATGGCGATCAGGGCGTCGACCTCGTCCCGGCGCAGTTGCTCGACGACCTTGACGGCGTCTCCTTCCTTCGCGAACGGGTTCGTGCGGGAGCTCCCGAGGATCGTCCCGCCCCGGTTGAATAGGCCGTGCACTTCGGCCAGTGTGAGCGGGCGGCTGAGTCCGTCCCGGACCCCCTTCCACCCGTCCAGGTAACCGAGCGTCGCGTGCCCGCTCGCCGCGGCGCGATAGACGATGGCCCGGATCGCGGGGTTGAGTCCGGGACAGTCCCCCCCACCGGTGAGCACGCCGAACTTCACGCCGGGACCTCGAGGTATCCCCGCGGGGCCGTCGTGAGGAACTCGTAGCCGGTCTTGGTGACCACGACGTCGTCCTCGATCCGTACGCCCCCCTTCCCCGGAAGGTAGATGCCCGGCTCGACCGTGATGACCATCCCGGCCTCGAGCGGGTCGTCCACGTTCGGGGCGAGGCCGCCGCTTCCGTCGTGGACGGCGAGGCCGAGCGAGTGCCCGAGCCCGTGGGTGAACCGACCCTTCCAGGGCGAAGCGTCGATGACCGCCTCCGCGGCCGCGTGGACCTCCTTGCCCGGAACGCCCGGCCGCAGGGCCGCGAGCGCCGCGTTCTGGGCCGCCTCCACGCACTCATGGACCGCCTTCATCTCGGCGTCGCGCGGCCCGAAGTGGAACGACCGGGTGATGTCGCAGGCGTAGCGTCGGTGCCACGCCCCGAAGTCACAGACGATCGAGTTGCCCGGCTTGAGCTTGGTCTTGTCCGGCTGATAGTGCGGTTCCGCGCTGTGCGGGCCGAACCCCACGATCGTGGCGAACGACCGGCCGTTCGCCCCGAGCTGGTTCATCCGGTACTCCATCTCGGCCGCGAGCTCGAGCTCGGTCCGCCCCGCCCGCAGCATCGCCGGGATCTCGGTCGCCACCTTCGAGCCGATCCTCGCGGCCGCGCGGATCCGCTCGACCTCGCCCGGCTCCTTGACGACCCGGGCCCGCTGGAGGCCGCCTCCGGCGTCCACGAACTTCGCGTTCGGCAGCATCTCCACGAGCTTGACGTACCAGTCGTGCGTCAGCTCGCGGAAGTTGAGGCCGACCGTCGCGGTCCCCGGGACGAGCTTCTGCACCGTCGTCGCGAGCTCCCCCCGGCCCACCACATGGACCGCGACGTCCGGGTCGTGCCGGGCGGCGAGGTGCGCGCTCTCCGCCTCGAGAGGAGAGGACGTGACGTCGAGCGCCCCGTCCGGGTGGGCGAGCGCGACCGACCCTTCGAAGAGGCCGCTCGGGACGTCGAACAGGTAGAAGAAGCTCAGGTCGATGTGCGGGTCGACCGA
>JASHTC010000198.1 GCA_030040755.1 Thermoplasmata archaeon
CGGTGGGGAAGGTTCACTGCCCGACCCTCCTGCTGGTGGGGGAGAACGACCCGACGATCCTGGCCATCAACCAGGAGACGCTCCGCCACCTGCCCGGACCCAAGAAGCTGGTCGTGGTTCCGGGCGCCTCGCACCTCTTCGAGGAACCCGGCGCGCTCGAGCAGGTCGGGTCGGAGTCCCGGCGGTGGTTCGACCGCCATCTCGAGCACCCGCGACGGGTCTAGGCGAGCGAGGAGAGACGGAGCCCGCCCGGCTCCCCGGGGCGGCCGAGGGGGTGCGACCGCGCCGAGAGCCCCGCGGGGCTCAGGCCGTTTCCTTCTCGAGGAGCAGGAGGTGCTCCCAGGCGCGGCGGACCTCCGCCTGCACCGCCTGGACGTCCTCGGGGGTGAAGTGGTGGAATCGGCCCTGGGCTCGGAGATAGTCGTCCACCGGCTTGAGCGCGCCGCCCTTCCGCGTGATGTGGTACTTGCCGTCCTCCACCTCGTAGAGCGGGAAGACACCGGAGTCCGTGGCCAGGCGGCCCAGCTCGATCGACTGCTCGGAGGAGTACTTCCATCCGGGGGGGCATGGGGTGAGGGCGTCGAGGAACCTCGGACCGGTGAGGTCCCGGGCCTTCTCGACCTTCCGCACGAAGTCCTCGGGGAAGGCCGGGTTGATGGTGGCGGCGTAGGTCGGCCGGTGCGCGAGCACGATGCTCATGATGTCCTTCTTCGACTCGGGCTTGCCGCGCGAGCTCCCCTCGACCGGGGTCGTCGTGGTCCACGCCCCGAGCGGGGTCGCCCCGCTGCGCTGCACGCCGGTGTTCATGTACCCCTCGTTGTCGTACATGACGTAGATCGCATTGGTCCGGCGCTCCAGCATCCCGCTGAGCGCCTGCAGCCCGATGTCGGCGGTCCCGCCGTCCCCGGCGAACCCGACGACGTTCAGGTCCTTGTAGCCCAGCGCGTCCGCGGCGGCCCGGAGCCCCGAGAGGGAGGCCCCCGTCGCCTCGATCGGGTTGTCGAGCACCGAGACCCCGAGCGCGTTGGTGGGGTACGGGGTCGCGATGACGGTCCAGCAGCAGGCGGGGATGGAGACGACCGTCCGCGGGCCCAACCCCTTGAGCACGAGCCGCATGGTGAGCGCCGGTCCGCACCCCGGGCAGGCGGCGTGGCCGGAGTACATCAGTTCCTGGGCGGGCAGGGTGAGCTTAGCCATCGATTTTCAACTCCTGTTGCTCTTCGAGGTCGATCCACCGGATGTCGGTCGGCTCTCCCGCGAGGAGGGCCCCGAACATGCGCCGGACCTCCCCGGGGGTCACGTCCCGGCCGCCGATCCCCGCGAGGAAGCCGGAGACCGTCGGGTGACGCGGGCCCGCGTACAGCGCGGCTGCGACCTCGGTCGCGGCCGGGCCGGCCGCCCCGAACGTGTACGACCGGTCCATGACCCCGATCCGGTCGACGGTCGCGGCGAGGTCGCGTACCGCGTGGACGGGGAACGGCCGGAACATGCGCAGCTTGGCCAGTCCCACCTTCTTTCCCTCGGCGCGGAGCTCGTCCACGACCCCACGGGCGGTGGTCGCGGCCGTGCCCATCGTCAGGAGGATCGCGTCGGCGCCGTCGGTCCGGTAGGTCGATAGCGGGCCGCCGTGGGAGCGTCCGGTCAGGCGCTCGTACTCGGCCTCGACCGCCGCGAACGTCGCGGGCACGTTCTCCATCGCCCGGGCGACATCCCGCCGGAACTCGACGTAATGGTCGGGTCCCGTGAACGAGCCGAGCCGAGAGGCGACGCCCGGGAACAGCACGGCCCGAGCGTCCCGCGGGGGGAGGAACCGGTCCACGAGCTCTCCGCTCGGGACGTCGACCGGCTCGACCGTGTGGGAGAGGTAGAAGGCGTCCTCCGTGACCATGACCGGGAGACGGACCATCGGGTCCTCGGCCAGCCGGTAGGCCTCGAGGACCGTGTCGAGGACCTCCTGGTTGCTCTCGGCGTAGATCTGGACCCAGCCGGTATCCCGCTGGGCCATGGTGTCGGTGTGGTCGGCACCGATGTCCCACGGGGGCGCCACCGCCCGGTTGACCACGCCCATCACGATGGGCGCCCGCATGCCGGAGGCCCAGTGGAGCAGTTCGTGCATCAGCAAGAGGCCCTGGCTCGAGGTCGCCGTGTACGTCCGGGCGCCGAGCCCCGCGGCGCTGACGCAGACCTGGAGGGCGCTGTGCTCCGACTCGACCTTGATGTACTCCGCCTTCAGCTTCCCCAGCGCGACGAAATCCGCGAGCTTCTCGACGATGCTCGTCTGCGGCGTGATCGGGTAGGCGGAGACGACCTGGACCTTCGCCAGCAGCGCCGCGTACGACTGGGCATACGCACCGGACATCACGAGCCGCGTCATCGACGTCCCCCTACCCCTCCGCCACCATCTCGATCGTCCCGGGCGGGCACTCCTCGGCGCAGATCCCGCATCCCTTGCAGTAGTCGAGGCGGACCACGGGGAAGCCGTTCGCGTCGAAGCCGATGGCGTCGTCCGGGCAGAACTTCCAGCAGAAGTTGCACCGCGTGCACTTCTCGAGGTGGATGACCGGCGTAAGGGTCCGCCACGCGGCGGTGTGGAGGGTGCTGCTCGGGGTCGTGGCGAGCGGCCCATCCGGCACGGTGATCAGGGGGGTCGGCCGGTGCGGGGGGGCGGGGGCGCCGTGCTCCATCGGCCCGGCCAGCCGGACCGACGCAAAGCCGTCCGCGCTCGCCGTACGGTTCTCCTCGGGGCGGGCCGGGACGAACTGGTCGATGGCGCGCCCGACCGCGGCCAGGCTGACGACGCCCGCCGCCTTGGCGAGCGCGCCCAGGATGGCGGTGTTGACGATCGGGGTCGACGCCGTGCCGAGGCCGTGCGCGAGGGCGATCCGGGTCGCGTCGACCGTCGCCCGGCGGACCGAGGCGGGGGCGGCGATCTCCTCCGGAGGGAGCTTGGAGTTGACGAGGAGGAGCCCCCCGGCCTTGAGGCCATCCGTGACCGGGGTGGTCCGGAGCAGTCCGGGGTCCAGCACGACGACCACATCCGGGTGCTCGATCGACGTGCGGAGCTGGATCGGTCGGTCGTCCAGGCGGGCGAACGCCGTGACCGGGGCGCCGCGACGCTCGACCCCGAAGAAGGGGAAGCTCTGGGGCTCGCGGCCATCCAGGAACGCGGCCTGCGCGAGGAGCTCCGAGGCGATCACGGCACCCTGGCCCCCCCGACCATGGAAGCGAATCTCGATCATCGTCGCTCGCCAGCCGGGAGAGCGCCGTTCGATGGGATTAAGGGCAAGTCAAGTCGACCTGACGCGCGAGATTAATGCCGACCGGCCGATGGTGGAGTGCCATGGTCGGAATACGTGCTCTCAAGAAGATCTGGCTGGACGGCCAGCTCGTCGATTGGAACGCCGCCCAGGTCCACGTGCTGACCCACGGGCTGCATTACGGGTACGCGGTGTTCGAGGGGATCCGGTGCCATCGGACCTCGCACGGCTCGGCGATCTTCCGCCTCGACGAGCACCTCGACCGGTTCGTCAACAGCGCCAAGGTCTACCGCATGGCGCTGCCGTTCGGCGCGCCCGCGCTCAAAGAGGCCTGCATCGACCTGGTCCGGGCGAACGAGACCCCCGAGGCCTACCTGCGGCCGATCGCCTTCAGCGGGTACGGCGAGATGGGGCTCGACCCGACCCAGAGCACGGTGCAGGTCGCGGTCGCCATGTGGGAGTGGGGGGCCTACCTCGGCGCCGCCGGCGTCCAGCACGGGGTCCGAGCGACCGTCTCGAGCTGGGTGCGGATGGACTCCCGTTCGCTCCCCCCGCAGGCCAAATGCTCCGCCAACTACGCCAACTCGGCGCTGGCGAAGATGGAGGCCGTGAGCGGAGGCTACGACGAGGCGATCCTGCTCAACGCCGCCGGCATGGTGGCGGAGGGCCCCGGCGAGAACATCTTCCGGGTGAAGAAGGGGGTCGTGAGCACGCCGCCCGCGAGCTCGGGGATCCTCCGCGGGGTGACCCGCGACTCGGTCATCCGGTTCGTCGCCGACGAGCACCTCGTCTTCCAGCGGACCGACTTCACCCGCGAGGAGCTCTTCTCCGCGGACGAGCTGTTCTACACGGGGACGGCGGCCGGGATCACGCCGATCCGGGAGGTCGACGGGCGGCCGATCGGCAACGGCGACTACCCGATCACCCGGCGCCTGCAAGAGCGGTACGAGGACGCCATCCACGGCCGGTCGGAGCGGTACTCGTCGTGGCTCACGTACGTGGACGAGGTCCATGCGGCGCGACCGTAGTCGGCGGTCCGCGGGGAGCCGTTAGCATGGCCGCCTCGTACGCGCCGGTCCACGAAGGGCTGCTTCCGTTGCCCCACCTGCGCGGGATGGACCTGCTCGACACCCCCCTCCTCAACAAGGGTACCGCCTTCTCTAACGAGGAGCGCACGGCCCTCAACCTGCACGGCCTCCTGCCTCCCCAGGTCGAGTCGCTGAAGGAGCAGGTCGGCCGCGCCTACCGAGCCTTCCAGCGGAAGAACGACGACCTCGAGCGCCACATCTTCCTGCGGGCGCTCCAGGACACGAACGAGGTCCTGTTCTACCGTCTCCTGCTCGACCACATGGAGGAGATGATGCCGGTGGTGTACACCCCGGTCGTCGCCCTCGGATGCGAGGAGTTCAGCCACATCTACCGGCGACCCCGCGGTCTCTTCCTCCCGTACCCGCTCCGCGACAAGATCCCCCAGCTGTTGCAGAACCGCCCGAACCCCGAGGTCGACGTCATCGTCGTGACCGACGGGGAGCGGATCCTCGGGATCGGCGACCAGGGGGCGGGGGGTCTGGGGATCCCGATCGGCAAGCTCTCCCTCTACACGCTGATCGGCGGAATCCGACCCGAACGCACGCTGCCGATCGCGCTCGACGTCGGGACCAACAACTCCCAGCGCCTGCGCGACCCCGAGTATCTCGGGTGGCGCCACGAGCGGGTCAAGGGGCCCGAGTACTACGAGTTCATCGAGCGGTTCGTCGAGGCCGTCAAGGAGGTCCTCCCCCACACCTGCCTGCAGTGGGAGGATTTCTCCGCGGCGCACGCTCGGCCGATCCTGGAGCGGTACCGGGACCAGCTGCTCACGTTCAACGACGACATCCAGGGGACCGCGGCGGTCGTCCTGGGCGTGATCCGGGGCGCGGTCCTCGTCGCGCACAGCTCGCTCAAGGACCAGACGGTCGCCATCCTCGGAGCGGGCTCGGCCGGGGTGGGGGTGGCGGACTACCTGCGCTCCGCGATGGTCGAGGAGGGGCTGTCCGATGCGGAGGCGCGGGGCCGATTCTGGCTGGTGAACTCCCACGGCCTCCTGCACTCCGGCCGCACCGACCTGAACGACGAGCAGCGGGTGTACGCCCAGCCGGCCGAGCACGTCGCCGACTGGCCCCGCGGCCCCGGGGACACGATTGGCCTGGCGGAGGTCGTCCACGAGGTCCATCCCACGATCCTGATCGGGCTGTCGACGCTGGGCGGCTCGTTCACCCAGGCGATCGTCCGCGACATGGCGAGCCATGTCCAGCGGCCGATCATCCTCCCGCTGTCGAACCCCACCGCCCGTTCGGAGGCCCGGCCCGAGGACCTGGTCTCCTGGACCGAAGGTCGGGCGCTGATCGCGACGGGCTCGCCGTTCCCGCCGGTGTACTTCGGGAACCGGACGTACCACATCGCGCAGTGCAACAACGTCTACGTCTTCCCGGCGCTCGGGCTCGGGCTGATCGCGAGCCGGGCCCGTCGGGTGACCGACGCGATGATCCTGGCCGCGGCCAAGACCTTGGGCGAGCACGCCCCGGCCGCCAAGAACCCGGAGGGCCCGCTCCTTCCGTTGGTGCACGACCTGCGCTCGGTGGCGGTCGAGATCGCCCTCGCCGTGGGGCTCACGGCCCAGCGGGAGGGCGTCGCCCCCTCGACGCTCCCCCAAGAGCTCCGGGAGCGGATCGTCGCGAATCAGTGGACCCCGGCGTATCCGCAGTACACCCGGGAGTAGCCCGCGCGGGAACGGTGGCGGTCGCCAGGACCGACCCCGGCCGGACCGTCGGCAGGTCTCAGGTCGGGGACTTCCTCGGCGGGATCGGGCGCGCGAGGAACCGTTGGACCTCGCTCTCGACCGCCGCTCGCAGCGCATCCGAGGCCGTGACCTCCTTGCGGAGGCGTGCCTCCTCGTCGGGCGCGACGTGCTCGTTGAGGTACTTCTGGACGAACTCCTCCTCGTACTTCGCCCAGGCGCGGTCCGAGAAGGCCCCGCTGCGCAACAGCGAGGCGAGCATCTGCGGCGAATAGTACTCGCCGCGGCGGTAGGCCTCCGCCAGCCCCTTCAGCACCAGGATCCGCTCGGCCATCCGGGCCTGGGTCCCGCGGATCTCGTTGTATTTGTCGAGGCTGGTCTCCTCTCGGGCGGCCACCTTCTTCGCCGCCCGAAGGTGCGGGCCGCGCCGGGCGAGGTGCGAATCGGACGTGGCGGGTAGCAGGATGATGTCCTGGAAGACGCCATAGAGTCGCTCGATGCGCTGCTGGTGCACCTCGTTCACGTAGCGACTCCACACGCGGATCCCTTCGTCGATGTAGTCCGGGTCGACGGATTGCCCCTGGCCGAGCGCCTCCGCGACCTCGTTCATGCGGGTCATGAGCGGGTAGAGCAGCTGCTGGTCCTCGCGCTGGAGCTCGTCCGCCACCGCGCGGAGGAGGCCCACGGGCGCCTCGACTGGGGTCGTCACCGTCGAAGGGATTCCCATGCCCTCTACTTGGGCTCGGCGATTCATAGGTCAAACGTCAAGCACGCTTGACCCGGGCGAGGCGGTG
>JASHTC010000199.1 GCA_030040755.1 Thermoplasmata archaeon
GCCGCGATCCTCGCTTCGGTCGAGAAGACGGGGCGGGCGGTGATCGTGCACGAGGCGGCCCGCTTCTGCGGGGTCGGAGGCGAGCTCGCGGCCCTACTGGCGGAGAAGGCGCTCTACTCCCTCAAGGCGCCGGTCGCCCGGGTGACCGGCTACGACACCCCGTTCCCGTACGCGCTCGAGAACCTGTACCTCCCGAACGCGGACCGCGTGGCCCATGCGGTCCGGACGACGATGCGGGCCGGATAGGGTTCTCATGCCGTTCGAGTTCCGTCTTCCCGACATCGGCGAAGGGGTCGCGGAGGGCGAGGTCGTCCAGTGGTTCGTCCACGAAGGAGACTCCATCCAGGAAGACGCCCCGCTGGTCAGCGTGCTCACGGACAAGGCGAACGTCGAGATCCCCTCCCCGAAGGCCGGTCGGGTCGCCAAGATCCATGCCCAGGTCGGGGAGAAGGTCAAGGTGGGAGGGCTCCTCGTCACGATCGAGACGGCGGCCGGTTTGGCGGAGAAGGCGCCGGGGCCCCCCGCTCCCGCCGACGGGGCGTCGCGCGCGCCACCGGTCGCACCCGTGGCGGCCCGCCCGCCACCGGCCCCAACGGCTCCGGCGAGCGGCCCGGTGCTAGCCTCCCCGTACCTGCGTCGCCTCGCCGCAGAGCGCGGGATCGACCTCGGGCAGGTTCGCGGGAGCGGCCCCGGCGGGCGGATCGTCGAGGCCGACCTCGCCCCGTCGCCGACCGCCTCGGGGGCGGGAGAGGGGGCCCCGCCTCCTGCGCCCACCGCCCCGGCGGTTTCCGCGGGCGCCCCACCCGTTCGTCCTGCCTCGGCCGAGGGGGACGTCTCCGAACGAATCCCCATCCGCGGCCTTCGCCGCGTCATCGCCGACCACATGGCCGAGTCGAAGCACAAGGCGGCCCACTTCACCTACGTGGAGGAGGTCGACGTATCCGAGCTCGTGCGCGTCCGGGACCGGATGGCCAAGCACGTCGAGCAGCAGGGGGTCCGTCTGAGCTACCTGCCGTTCATCGTCAAGGGGATCGTCGCGGCGCTGAAGGCACATCCTCGACTGAACTCGACGGTCGACGACCCGCGGAACGAGCTGGTCGTCCACTCAGCCTACAACATCGGGATCGCGACCGCCGCCCCCGACGGGCTCCTCGTGCCGGTCGTCCACCATGCGGAGACGCGAAGCATCCTGCAGCTCGCCCGGGAGATCCAGGACCTCGCGGACCGAGGACGCGCCGGCAAGCTGACGCGAGCCGAGCTGTCCGGCGGGACGTTCACGATCACCAGTCTCGGGGCGCTCGGCGGCGTGCTCGCCACCCCGATCCTGAACTATCCCGAGGTCGCCATCCTGGGCGTGCACCGGATCTTCCGACGTCCGGTCTACCGGCCCGACGGGTCGATCGGTCCGGCCGACCTCATGAACCTCTCGATCTCACTCGACCACCGGATGATCGACGGGATCGAAGGGGCCCGGTTCCTCGCGACGGTCAAGTCCTACCTCGAGGACCCCCACCAGCTGTTCGCCGAGTTGGCCTGATGCGCGCGGCGGCCCCCGTCCGGGCGCGAGAGGCCGCACCCGGGCCGTGAGCATGGCCGCGAAGGTCGAGACGGTCCCGCTGCCGTACTCGCCCGCCCAGATGACGACGCAGTTGGGCCCCGGGTGGGAGGAGACCCTCCGCTCGGCCCTGGAGTGGATGACCCTGGGCCGGGCGCTCGACGCCCGGATGCAGGGTCTGCAACGGCAGGGCCGGGTGGGGTTCTACGGCGCGGCGACCGGCCAGGAGGCCGTGGCGGTGGGGGCCGGCCTCGCGACCCGCCCGGAGGATTGGATCCTCCCCGGCCTGCGCGAGCAGCTGGTCGCGCTGGTCCGAGGGCACTCCCTGGTCGATTACGCGCACCACCTGTTCGCGGACAACCTCGACCCCGGACGGGGGCGGAACATGCCCTGCCACCCCACCGCGTCCGAAGTGCACTACGTATCGATGTCCTCCGTGATCGGCACGCAGATCTCGCATGCGGTCGGGGTCGCTTACGGGATACGGCTCCAGCACAAGCTCGGTGTGGCGGTCGCCTTCTTCGGGGACGGTGCGACGAGCGCGAACGACTTCCACGCGGGCCTCAACCTCGGGGCGGTCTGGAAGCTGCCCGTGGTCTTCTGCTGCGTGAACAACCAGTGGGCGATCTCGCTGCCGGTCGAAAAACAGACCGCCGCGCCGAGCCTGGCCACGAAGTCCGCGGCCTACGGGATCGCGGGTCGTCAGGTCGACGGGACGGACGTGGTCGCCGTCCTCCACGCGCTCGGCGCATCGCTTGAGACGGCCCGCTCCGGGCAGGGCCCCTCCTTCCTCGAGTTCCTCGTCTACCGGATGACCCCGCACTCGAGCTCGGACGACCCGACCCGCTACCAACCGAAGGGCTGGGCCGACCGGGCCGCCGCCCACGACCCGGTCGAGCGCCTCGCTGCCTGGATGACGTCGGCGGGTCTCCTCACGCCGGAGGCCCGGGAGGAGATGCGCGGCCGGGCCGACGAGAAGGTCCGTGCGGCGGTCGCCGTCGCCGAAGCGGCGCCCCCTCCCACCCCCCCCTCCCTGACCGAAGACGTCTATGCCCGCGAGGGCTCGTCCGGCGCGGGCTGACCAGGCGACGATGGCGGGAACGTACTCGCGAGCCACGGAGGTGTTGGTCCTCGGCGGGGGGCCGGGAGGGTATATGGCTGCCCTCCGGGCCGGCCAGCTCGGCAAGAAGGTCCTGCTCGTGGAGAAGGGAGAGCTCGGCGGGGAGTGCCTCAACCGGGGCTGCATCCCCTCGAAGGCGCTGATCCACGCGTCGCTCCTCTACCACCACCTGCGGTCCGAGGGACCCGACCTGGGCGTCACGGCCCAGGGCGTCTCCTTCGACCTCGGTCAGACCGTCCGATGGAAGGATGAGGTGGTCGCCAAGGAACGGGATGGGGTCGCTAGCCTCCTCAAGGCGGCGGGCGTGACCGTCCTGCGAGGGGAAGGTCGATTCACCGGTCCCACCTCGATCGACGTCGAGGCCCCGGACGGGGGCCATGAGCGGGTGGACTTTCAGCAGGCGGTCGTCGCGACCGGCGCGGTGCATACCGTCCTTCCGGGGTTCGAGACGGACGGGCAGGTCGTCGTCAACGCCTGGCAGCTCCTCGATGTGACGACCCTCCCCCGGTCGATGCTGGTCCTCGGCGGGGGGGTGAGCGGGCTCGAGCTCGGAGAGTTCCTCGCCCGCCTCGGGGTGGAGGTCACGATCGTCGAGCTGCTCCCCCAGCTCCTTCCCGGCATCGAGCCCGACCTCTCCCGCGAGGTCACCCGGGCGCTCGAGGCGTTGGGGGTGAAGGTGCGCGTCGGCACCCAGGCCGTCGGGCTCGAGCGGGTCCCGGCCGGGGTTCGGCTCACGGTCGAAGGGGCCGCCGGGCGCGAGACCCTCGAGGCGGAGCGTCTGTTCGTCACGGTCGGAAAGCGTCCGGCGAGCCGCGACCTCGGGCTCGAGGAGGCCGGCGTGCTCGTGGACCCGAAGACGGGATTCATCCCCGTCGACGACCAGATGCGCACGAACCAGCCGCACGTCTACGCGGTCGGGGACGTCGCGCGGCCCCCGATGCTGGCCCACAAGGCCTACCGCGAAGGAGTCGTCGCCGCCGAGGCGATCTCGGGAGCGACCACCCGGTTCCAGTTCCAGGCGATGCCGTCCGTCGTCTTCACGACCCCCGAGCTCGCCAGCGTCGGGTTCACGCGGGCCGAGGCCGAATCGAAGGGGCTCCGGGCGCGGGAGGTCCGTTTCCCCTTCGCGGCCCTCGGACGAGCCCACGCGAACCACGACGCCACCGGCTGGTTCAAGCTCGTCGGGGACGACGCGACGGGACGGGTCCCCGGCGCCCATGTGGCCGGCGAGAGCGCGGGGGAGTACGTCACCGAGGTCTCGCTCGCCATCGAGATGGGGGCGACCGTGCGGGACCTGGCGCTGACCATCCACCCGCATCCCACCTTCTCCGAGGTGGTCCAGGAGGCCGCGCTCCTGTGGCTCGGAGAGCCGATGCATGTGGCCCGGAGGAGAGCCGATGCCCCGGGTCGTTGACTGGGGCGTCCGAGACTACCGGGCGTCGCTCGAGGCGATGCGCGAGGTGGTTCGGGCCCGCCGCGCGGCCGAGGTCCCGGACACCCTCATCCTGGTCCAGCACCCTCCGGTGGTCACGGTCGGGGTCGAGGGGGACGACGGGGCGGCGGCGGCGAGCGGGCTGCCCGTGGTGTCGGTGGAGCGCGGGGGGCGAGCCACCTACCACGGCCCGGGTCAGCTGGTCGCCTACCCGGTCGTCGACCTGGCCCCGAGAGGTCGGAACGTGCGCGGGTTCATCCACGAGATCGAAGAGACGGTCGTGCGCACGGTCGGGGAGTTCGGGGTCGCCGGTCAGCACGTCTCCGGGCGTCGCGGCGTCTGGGTCGACGGCCGGCGGAAGATCGCTTCCGTCGGGGTCGCGGTCGAAGGGTGGGTCACGTTCCATGGGGTCGCGCTGAACGTGGACGTGGACCTCACGCCGTTCGAACGGTTCCACCCGTGCGGGTTCGACGAGCCGGTGATGACCTCGCTCGCGAAGGAGACCGGCCGTCCCGTCACGGTCGGCGAGGTCCAGCCGGTCTTCGTCCGGCACTTCGAGGAGCTCGAGCGGGCCGCGGCCGAGAGCGCTCCGGCGGTCCGCCCGGCCCCCGAGGCCCTGCCGACCGGACCGGCGGCATGACCCCCGGCGAGGGGGGTGCCGCCCGCCCCCGGGTCCTCCTCGTGGGGGGTGGCGCGGGGCTGGCGGGCCGGGCCCTGCTCGAGGAGTTCCGGTCGACCCACGAGGTCCGCTCGGTGCATCGACACCCCTCGGCGCGGGAGGCGGAACTGGGAGTCGAGTGGGTTCGCGCGGACGTGGCCCGGGTGACGGACTGGCGGCCGATCCTCGCGGGCGTGGACCTGGTCGTCAACGTCGCATGGTACCGGGCGGGGGCGGACCGCCGGTTCCGGCCGCTGGCCCGGGGGCTGGAGCGGCTGATACGGACGAGCGAGACCACGGGAGTCCCTCGGTTCGTCCATCTCAGCGTGCCGGAAGCCACCCCCCACATCGAGGCGCATCTTCCGTACATGGTGCGGAAACGCGAGGTCGACCGAGCGCTCGCGGCCAGCTCCCTGAGCTATTCGATCCTCCGGCCGACGATGCTGTTCGCTCCCCGGGACGTCTTGCTGACCGTGATGCTTCGGACGATGGCCCGCTGGCACCGGTTCCCGATGTTCGGGGACGGAGAGTACCACGTCAGCCCGGTCTCCGCGCACGACGTGGCGGCCATCGTGCGCCGGGAGGCCACGCTCGACCGACGGGGGGTCGTCGAAGTGGGCGGACCGAGGCGCTGGCGGTACCGCGACCTCACGGAGTTCCTGTTCGACTCCCTCCGGCTCCGACCGCGTTACTGGCAGATGAGCCCCCGGAACGGGATCCGGCTCGCCCGCCTGCTCGAGACCCTCGGCTCCTCCCTCCTCTACGCCTACGAGGTGGAGTGGCTCGTCTCCGACCGGCTCGGGCTGGCGCCGTACGCCGGCCTCGACCGACCGCTGGCGAGCGTGGAGGGGTTCGTTCGCGCGGAGGCCGCCCGCCTGCGGCCCGCGGCTTACCCCTCGCGCGCATAGCCCGGAGGGGTCGCGGGGCCGGAGCCGACGCGCTCTGGCCTCCCGGGCGCCGCCCCCGGGTGCCGTGCCCCGGGGGGTAGATTTAAGGCGGGGCCACCCCATTCTGCACGCGATGGAAGCGGTCGACCTCAGCCGGCGTCTCTCGGACTTCAGCCAGGTAGCGAGCGAGGTGCTCCGGGACGTCCCCGAGGTCACCGAGCAGCAGATCCGGCACTGGATCGTGAACCCGTTCCTGGTCAGCCTGGGGTGGGACCTCGACGACAAGAAGCAGGTCTACCTCGACTTCCCGATCAAGCCAGGGGAGGGCCACGCGGACTACGCGCTGTTCAACTCCGACGGCCAGCCGCGCCTCCTCCTCGACGTCCGGGAGCGGACGGCCAACGTCACCGAGATGGGAGAGATGGCGGCCCAGGCCAAGCACGCGAAGGTCCCCCTCGTCCTACTCACCAACGGGCGCGAGTTCTCGCTGTGGCACGTCGCGGCCGACGAGCCCCCGGCCCCGCTCTTCCTCCTCTCCTTGAAGGAGCTCCCGGACAACTCGGAGAGCCTGCTCGGGTTGACGAGCGAGTTCCGCTTGAGCGACACGGGGATCGAGCAGCTGCGCCGCAGCGCGATCCGGCTCGCCGTGCTCCAGATGCTCGAGGAGAACGCCGACAAGACGTTCGACGCGCTGGTCGGATGGGTACGCTCCCAGGTCGCCCCGGGGGCGCTGGACGAGACGACGGAGCAGGCGATGCGGGACGCGACCATGCTCTGGCTCACCGAGGAGCATCTCACGATGCCCGGGTTCATGCCCGCCGATGGGAAGCGGCCCGCCGAGCTTCGACCGACGACCCCGCGCGACTGGGAGGCGTTCCCCCGGGGCCCCGCCGGCACCTTCCAATACAAGTACGACACCGCGAAGATCCTCGACCTTCGGCAGGGGCCGAAGGAGGTTCGCGAGCAGCTGAGGAACCAGGGGCTCCGGGCGCCGACCGCCACGAGCTTCGGGGGGTTCTACCACCAGCTCCGCGCCCGGGCCGGGCTCACCGCGTCGAAGGGTTAGCGCCCGCCTCGGGCTCCTCCCGGGGGAGGAGCAGGTGGCTGTCCCCGAACTCGTGCCATAGGTATCCGCGTTCGGCCGCGGACGCATATGCCCGCTCGAGCCGGGGGAGACCGCACACCGCCGCCAGCAGCGCGACATGGGTGGAGGTGGCGGTGTGGAACCCGGTCAGGAGGCCATCCACCGTGGAGACCGGGTGGGCCGGGGAGAGGTAGCGGCACGTGAACCCCCGAGCCGGCCGGAGACGACCCTCGTCGCTCGCGCTCTCGAGCGCCCGCACGACCGTGGTCCCGACGGCGATCACCCGTCCGCAGCGCCGTCGGGTCTCCGCGACGGCCGCGCACGTGGCGGCCGGAACGACGAACGGCTCGGGATAGACCGGCACGTCCCCGGGCCGCTCGGGGTCGAGCTCGAGGCTCGAGACCCCCGTGTGGAGCAGGACCGGCGCGAAGCGCACTCCCTTGGCCTCCAGCGCGGCCCGGAGGCGCGGCGTGAAGGGACGGCCCGCGCTCGGCATCTCGGCGCTCCCGGGGATGCGACCGAAGATCGTCTGGTAGGTCTCCAGGGGATACTCTCGCGCGAGGTACCCATACCGGATCGGACGACCGGAGCGCGCGACGGCGGCGGAGAACCCTCCGGGCACCCGCAAGAACCCGAGCCGAGGGATCCCCGGGTACGGGGCGACCCACCGGGCGGGGAGCCCGGCGACCTCGAGGCTCGTGCCGGGCTCCATCGGCAGTGGCCCGGGCTGGCCCGGTCCCCATCGCGGCTCGGCCAGCCAGAGGTCCCGGCCGTACTCGGTCGACAAGTTCACCCAGAACTCGCCCGGGGTGCCGCGGGCGGGGAGGCTCGCGGGGAGGGTTCCGCTCTCGTTCACGACCAGCAGGTCGCCCGCGCGGAGCAGCTCCACGAGGTCCCGGAACCGGTAGTCCGTGTCCGAGGACGCCGTCGAAAACAGGAGCCGGACCCCGTCGCGTCCGACGCCGCGCTCCTCGGGGGTCCGGTCCGCCTCGCGCCCCATCGGAAATCCCGGACTCTGGGGGACGATCGGCGTCATGCCGGCAGCTCCCAGCGGTCCGACTGCGCGCGGAACCGCTGGCCGGAG
>JASHTC010000200.1 GCA_030040755.1 Thermoplasmata archaeon
GACCGTCGATGACTCCCTGGTCCTCGTGATCCGGGAGGGCCGGCATCCGGTGCTCGAGCGCGGGAAGGGGTCCGACTTCGTCCCGAACGACACCGACCTCGACCCGGAGGCGAGCCGGCTGGTCGTCCTCACCGGCCCCAACATGTCGGGGAAATCGACCTACATGCGCCAGGTCGGGCTCCTGGTCGTGCTCGCCCAGGCGGGCTCCTACGTACCGGCGAAGTACGCCCGGATTGGCGTGGTTCGGAGGCTCTTCACCCGGATGGGATTCACGGACGAGATCGGGCGCGGCAAGTCGAGCTTCATGGTCGAGATGAGCGAGGTCTCCGACATTCTCCACGCGGCCGACGAACGGTCGCTGGTCCTGCTGGACGAGGTCGGGCGCGGGACGAGCACCTTCGACGGCCTTGCCCTCGCCTGGGCGACCCTACGATACCTCCACGACCGGAGCCGCGCTCGGTGCCTGCTCGCCACCCACTACCATCAGCTGACCGAGATGGTCGCCGGACTCTCGGGCGCGCGGAACGCCCACTTCGCGGTCCGCGAGGCGCCCGACGGGATCGTCTTCCTCCATCGGCTGCTCCCCGGGAGCACCGACCGCAGTTACGGCATCCACGTCGCCCGCCTCGCCGGGGTGCCCGAGGAGGTTCTCGGGGAGGCCGAGCGCCTCCTGCGCCAGCTGGAGACCGACGGGATCCCGTCATCGGCCCGTCCCCGGCGCGGGGGTCGCCCGGGCCCCCGGTACACCCAAGGGATCCTCCTGGCCACCGAGCCGCGCGCCGCGTCGGGGCTCCTGCACGACCTGAGCGAGGTCGAGCCGGACCGGCTGACTCCCGAAGAGGCCCACGAACGATTGCGGGAACTCGCTCGGAGAGCGCGCGAGGAGTCCCGCACGGACCGGGCGGCTCGATGAGCGGAGGGGGGTCGCCGACCCGCTCCCCGATTCGCCGGCTCGACCCGGCGACCGTCGAGCGGATCGCCGCGGGGGAGGTGGTCGAGCGGCCGGCGTCCGTCGTCAAGGAGCTGGTCGAGAACTCGCTCGATGCCGGGGCGACGGTGGTCACTGTCACGCTCGAGGACGGCGGGCTCGACCGGATCGAGGTGGCCGACAACGGGTTCGGCATCCCTCCCCAGGAGCTGGCGCTGGCGGTCGAGCGCCATGCCACCAGCAAGCTTCGCCCCGAGGGGCCCGTGGACCGGATCACTTCGCTCGGGTTCCGGGGGGAGGCGCTCGCCGCCATCGGGACCGTCAGCCGGCTGCGCATCGTCTCGCGAACGCCCGAGCGAGAGGAGGCGACGGGGCTGTCGGTGGTCGGGGGCATGGTCGGCCGCCGGTCGACCCGGGGGCGCGCCCCCGGTACGACCGTGGAGGTGGCGGACCTCTTCTTCAACACCCCGGCCCGTCGGAAGTTCCTGAAGAGCCCCGCGGCCGAGCAGGTCGAGGCCGTCGCCACCGTCGAGCGCCAGTATCTGGCCCACCCCGAGGCGACCTTCCGCGTCCGTTCGGACGCCCGCGACCTGGCCCTCTACCCGGGGACCTCCTCGCTCCGAGACGCGGCGGCCCGAGTCTTGGGGCCCAGCCTGCTGCGCGAGTCCTTCGAGGTGACCGGCCGGCTCCCCGGCGGGCGGGTGCGGGGTATCCTCGGCCGTCCGGAGACCGCCGCCCCCTCCTCCCGCGGACTCCACCTGGTCGTCAACGGCCGACCCATCACCTCGCGTCCGCTCGCCCAAGCGGTCCGCGCGGCGTACATCGACTACCTGCCGCGCACCCGGTACCCGGTGGGCGTCCTCTGGCTCGAGCTGGACCCCGAGCGGGTCGACGTGAACGTTCATCCCACGAAGCAGGAGGTGCGGTTCCACCGCGAACGGGAGCTGGCGGACGACCTCCGACGCCGGGTGCGCGAGGCCCTGCTCGCGCACCCCTCGATCTCGGAAGCCCCCGCGTCGACCCCCGCTCGTCTCCCGTCGCCGTCCGCCGCCTCCCGGCCGCTGGCCCGAGCGAGCGGGCCTCCCCCTCCGCTGGCGGCCGCACGCCAGCGCACGTTGACTCCGGCTCCGGAGGCGGCCCCGGCCCCCGTGCGGCCCCCCGGGGCCACCTCCTCCCTGCGTTTGCTCGGCTGCATCGGCGCGCTCTACTGGGTCGCCGAGGACGCGGAGGGCATGGTCCTGATCGACCAGCATGCGGCCAGCGAGCGCGTGGTCTACGAGGACCTGCGCCGGCAGGGAGAGCTGGGCTGCCAGACGCTCATGAGTCCCGTGCCCCTCACCCTGAGCGGGGCGGAGCGCGCCGCCCTGGAAGCGCACGCCGAGGCGATCCGGCGCTCGGGCTTCCGGGTCGAGCCGTTCGGCCCGGAGACCTACCGGGTGCATGCGGTACCGGTCTACCGGGGGCGGCAGGCCCAGACCGAAGCCCTCCGGGAGCTGCTCGACGAGCTGGCCGCGGGGGGACGGCCGACCCTGCCCGATAGCCTCGAGGAACGGACAGCGGCCTCGCTCGCCTGTCACGCCGCGATCCGAGCGGGGGACGTGGTCGGGGTCGAGGAGTTCGCCCGGGTCCTCGAGGAGCTCGCCCGTCTCCCCGAGTCGTCGTACGCTTGCCCGCACGGGCGCCCCATCCTGATCCGGCTGCCCCGGGGCCGACTGGACCGTTGGTTCCTCCGGACCGGCACATGACCTGGGCCGGCGCGCCCCGCCCGAGCGAGCGGGCGCTGGTCGAGGCGGGAGCGCGGTACCTTACGGAGCTCGGGTACCGAACGTGGCCGAACCCCGACGGGACGGACTACTTCGACCTCGTCGCGCGCCGGGGCGCGGAGGTAGGCCTGGTCGAGGCCAAGGTCGCGGACCGACGGACCGTGCTCGCCCAGGCCCTCACCCGACGGGTCTGGGGAGATTGGGTCGCGGTCCTGGTGGGCTCCCCGCGGGCCGCCGAGCGGCTCGAATCGCGGACCCGCGCCACGCGGGCCGCCCCCGTCGGGGTATGGACGGTCGACCAGGACCGGGTCCGTGTCCTCCGCCCGGCGCGGGCGTGGGCCGAGCCGGGCGCAGCCGACCCGTACGCCGCGCTTCGGGAACGGTTCCGGCGGATCCTCGACGCCCTCGAGCGGGGGGACCTGCCCGCCGGGCTGGCCTGGGACTCCGTCCCCGGCTCGGTGCGCCGGGCCTCCCACGGGAGGCGGTTCCGGGAGTGGCGCCTGGACGAGGGGAAGCCGGCCGACCGGTGATCACGCCACGAGGAGTCGGCGCGCCGCCGTGACGGTCGCGGCGACGCGTTCGGGGTCGAACCGGGACGCGAACGCCGCGCCCGCCTTCCCGAGCATTCGGCGCTGCTCCGGGTCGGCCAATAGTTCGGCCAGCGAGGCGGCGAGGTCGGCCGGGTCGGGGGAGCCCGCGAACCGCACCGCCCCGTCCGGGGCGGTCGGAAAGCGGACCGAGGGGCTCGCGAGCACCGCGCAGCCGGCGCGCAGGGCGAGTACGCTCCCGACGTCGAACCGGGGGACCGTCGGGGCAATCAGGGCCACGTCGGCCGCGGCGAACGCCCGCTCGAAGCTCGCGGTGTCGCGCTCCGGGATCCACGTCACGCCGGGCTCGACCCGGTCGACCGCGGCTCCGACCCCCACCAGGCGAGCCCCCACGAAGAGGGACCGGACCCGGCGGAACGCCTCCTGCACCGCCCTCACTTCGGGAGAGCTGGCGTCCTCCGACCCGACGGGGGCCGCCACCACCAGGACGTCCAACGGGAGGCGCAGGTCCCCGCGGGCGTTCGTCCGGGAGGGGAGGGTCCCGCCGAGGACCGGGGTCGGGGCATCCGTCAGGAGGTGGGGGTCCACGGAGTACTCCCGGGCCAGGATGGCGGGGACCTCCGGGTCGTCGTAGAACAGTCGGTCGGCCTCCGCGAGCGCCTCGCGTTCGAGCCGGCGGACGCTCCGCCGGTCGCGCCACGTCTCGACCCGCCCCATGAACGAGCCCGGGTGCTGGTGCGCGGCGACCCCGTCGTAGGCGGCGAGCTCCACGCCCCGGACGATCCCGACCACCGAGGGGGAGCCGGAGCGACGCCGACCGCCGAACACGGGTCCGAGCCCGATCGGGTCGCGGACGACCAGCTCGGCCTCCGGACGGATGCGGCGGCCGGCCGCGCCCGCCAGCGCGGCGCCCTCGACAGCCGCGCCCGGACGACGCACGGCAAGGTCGACCCGCACCGCCTCGACCCCCGGTGGGGCCGGAGCGGCCGTGGGGCCGGGGGGGTGGAGGACCCGCACCCGGTCGCCGCCGGAGGCGACTCCGGCCGCGAGCGCCCAGGACGGTGCGGCGGGGTCGTACGGGTCCGAGGGGCACGGGCCCGCGGCCACGAGGTCGACCGTGCGTCCCGCCATCCTGCCGCTTCGAGAAGGGCCGGGGGAAAAAACGTTCCGTCCCAGTCGCGGGCTACGCCGGGAGGCCCAGTCGGGCCCCGAACGAGCGTCCGGCCCACTCGGCGGGCGGGGGTACCCCCATCCCATCGAGGATGGTCGGTGCCACGTCGATGAGGCGGACGGTCCCCGGGGCCCCTCCGGCCTTGATGCCGTCGCCCGCCCCGATGAAGATGCCGTCCATCCGGTGGGTCCCCGAGCCGCAGAAGTAGCGCGGCCGGTCGCGGATCAACGGCTGGTCGAAGGCGAAGTCCATCCGGGGCTCGGTCCGCATCCCGTCGACCCGGATGAGCAGCGAGGGGGCATGCTCGAGGTGTCGCCCCTGGTAGATGTCGGCCGGCACCAGCACCTCGATGCGGGCATCCGGGTAGGCTTCGAGGCGGGCGCGCAGTTCGACGAGCGCCTGCTCCCGTGCGGTGCCCCGCAGCCTCGGGTTGCGCGGGTTGAGGTAGATCCCCTCGGGGACGGGGTAGGAGTAGGCGACCGTCTGCTTCCAGTCGATCTGGCGGGTCGCCCCCTCGAACGAGGCGTCTCCGATCAGCACGTTGGCGAGGTCCCCCCGCGAGCCGTCGCGCAGGAACCCGGCGATCCGGCTCGACAGACGTCGGAGCAGCGGGACCCGTTGGGCGGACAGCGAGAGCCGGGCGAAGAGGCGGCGGCTCCACGGGACCGGAGCGTCCCGGAAGACCAGGAACCCCTCCTGGGCCAGCCATCGATTCGTCAGGAAGTCGCTCTCGATCCGGCCGTGCCCATGGTCCGAGATCACGAAGGTGACCGCCGGACCCCCGCTGGCGCGGAACGCCCGGTCGACCTCCGCGCAGGCCGCGTCGACCGTGCGCCAGAACTGGCGAAGGTCCTCGGGGACCTCGGCCGCCGGACGGTCGAGCTCCGTCCAGAGCTGGTGCTGGACCCGGTCGGTCTCGCGGAACAGGGCGAAGAGGAACTCAGGCCGATGCCGCTGGGCGAGGCCGGCCGCCGCGCGTCCCCGCTGCCGGACCGACTCGGTGGCGCTCGCCACCCAGGCGGCCCGCTCGGACTCCCGGAAGACCGGCAACTCCGCCGGGTACGGGCCCCCCAGCGTCCCCTCGACCTCGGCCCGGAGGGAACCGGGGTAGGTGGACGAGGTGGAGGAGAACATGCCGGGCAGGATGAACCCGTGGACCGGGTAGGGGGTGTGCATCGGGAAGTTCACGACGCCGACCCGGCGACCGAGGCGCGAGAGGCGGTCCCAGACCGCCTCGGCGGGCCGGAACGACTGGACGATCCGGGACTCGCCCGGGGCGCCGACCGGCTCCGTGAACCCGAAGATCCCGAGCTCGCCGGGGTCGAGACCGGTCGCGAACGAGTACCACGCCGGGATGGTCTTCGCCGGGTAGACCGACCGCAGCGGGGCCTTGACCCCGCGCTCCGCCAGGGAGCGGAGGAACGGGAGGTCACCGGCCTGCATCAGCGGGTCGAGCAGGTCGAACGTTCCCCCGTCCAGGCCGAGGACCAGGAATCGTCGGACCGCCGAACCCATGTACTCACCGTCAGATACAGACGGGTAGATTGACCTGGGCACGCCTATTTAGGATTTCGTCCAATTCGGGCGCTCGTCCGGGGGGGAACGGTCTCCCGAGCGCTCACAGGAGCCGGATCGCCTCTAGGTTGAACGGGGCCCGGGACTCCAGGTTGAACCGCTTGTGGAGGCTCCCGGCGAGGTCGACCGTCTTCGACTCCTCCCCGTGGTTCAGGATGATCCGTTGCGGGCGCGGGTCGAGCGAGGCGACGTAGTTCATCAGCTGGACCCGGTCGGAGTGGCCGGAGAACCCCTCGATCGTGCCGATGTCCAGCCGCACGGGCACCGCCACCTGGCGCGACCCGTCCAGGAAGGTCGCCTCGGACAGGCCGCGTTGCAGGCGTCGGCCGAAGGTCCCCTCGGCCTGGTACCCGACGAACAGCAGGCCGTTCTTCTCGTCGGGGGCCCACGCGCGGAAGTACTCCATCACGGGTCCCCCGCTCATCATCCCGGACGTGGCGAGGATGATGCAGGGCTCCTTGCTGTCGAGCAGGCCGACTCGCATCTGGGAGGAGTCGACGCGGTGGAAGATGTCGGAGAGGAACGGGTTGTCCCCCTGCTGGAAGATCTGGGTGCGGAGCTGGCTGTTCAGGAACTCGGGGTAGGCGGTGTGGATCGCCGTCGCCTCGAAGATCATCCCGTCCAGGTAGACAGGAACCTTGGGGATCTTGCCCTCCCGCATCCGCTCCTCGAGGACGAGCATCACCTCCTGCGAGCGGCCGACCGCGAAGACCGGGACGATCAGCTTGCCGCCGCGCCCGACGATCCGGGTGGTGAGGGCGCTGAACTCGTCGGTCGACTGCTGGCGGCTCGGCTGGACGTCGCGGTAGCCTCCATACGTCGACTCGAGGACCAGCGTCTCGAGGCGGGGGAACCGGTTCGTGGCCGGGTTGAACAGCCAGCTGCGCTCGAACTTGATGTCCCCGGAGTAGGCGAGGTTGTGGTCCCCCTCGCCGAGATGGAAGTGGCAGATGGACGAGCCGAGGATGTGGCCGGCGTTGTGCATCGTGAGACGTATATCCGGTGCCACGTCGGTGGTCTCCCCCCACCGGAGCGGGATCGTCCGCGTGACGAGGTCGCGGACGTGCGACGAGTCGTACAGTCCCTTGCGCGCCTCCTGGTTGACGACCTTGATCGCGTCCAGGAGCATGAGGGTCATCAGGTCCCGGGTCGGGGCGGTGCAGTAGATCGGGCCCTTGTAGCCGTACTTCAGGAGGACCGGGACGAGCCCGCAATGGTCGAGGTGCGCGTGGGTCACGACCACGGCGTCCAGCGAGTCGAGCGGAAGGAGTTCGGGCGCGTTGAAGTACGGGGTGCGGTCCGACCCGGGGTCGATCCCGCAGTCGATCAGGATCTTCGAGTTCTGGGTCGTGAGCAGGTGGGCGCTCCGGCCGACCTCCCGGTACCCCCCGAGAGCGGTGTTCCGGGCCCAGAGCTTCTCGGGCAGCGGGTCCCGGGCGATCCGGATCCCGACCTTCTTCAGGAACGAGCGGCGGTCGTCGAACGAGTTGCGGAGATGGATCCGGACCTCCTCGACCGTCTTCGATGGGATCGGCGGCGTGCGCACGACCGTGGGTACCCACCCGATCCGACGTTTGAGGTCGTTGAGGACCGCGCCCCCGCGCCCGATCGCGGCGCCGGGGTTCGCCGCCTCGATCGACACCTCGCCGGTCTCGGGCTCGAAGAAGAGCTGGCTGATCTCGGCCTCGGCCGGGATGAGCTCCCGGATCTGCTTCTCGGCCTCCTTCGGGTCGATCAGGGTCGCCGGGTCGCTCCGCACCAGGACGCGACGATGGAGCCGCTGGGCGATCTGCCGGAGGAGGTCCCCGCCGGAGAGGAAGGCGTCCAGCTGCTTCGTGTACAGGACGATGTGCGGGCCCTCCAGCTCGATGTCGGTGACTTCGATGCCCTCCGGCAGGACCTGCGAGAGGGCTTCTCGCGTCTCAGTGACTAACGAATCGAAACTCATGCCATTGCGAAGGGGTTAGCGGAAGAGGTTGGCGGAAGGGGTTGGCCCGGATCCGATGCGGGAGGCTACGGCTGCACCGGAGGCAACGGAATCTTAAGCGCCTTCAAGCGCTTATTAATTTCGTCATCGCTGAATTCGTGGTACTCCTTGGGTGAGATGACGTGGACGAGGTAGCCGTCCCCGCTCGCGCTGTCGCGCTTCATGGCGGCCGTGAGGCCCCGCAGCACGAGGTCCACTCCCTCGGAGCTGGAGATCTCCCGGGTGTAGTTCTCCTCGAGGAGGCCGTAGGTGAACGTCGAGCCCGAGCCGACCGAGACGAACCGGTCCTCGAGGCAGCCCCCGGCCGGGTCGACCGAGAAGATGTGGCCGCCCTTGGCGTCCACCCCGCCGAGGATGAGCCAGGCGTAGTAGGGGTAGAATCGGTTCCCGGAGAGGATGTTGGCGAGGAGGGTCGCGGCGCCCTCGGCCGAGAGCGGGCCGTTGCGGCGCAACCGGTAGAGCGAGACCTCGGCGCGAAGGTAGCGGGTGAGGACCTGAGCGTCGCCGACGAGCCCGGCGATCGTCACCCCGATGTTCTGGTCGATCTTGAACAGCTTCGTCGTCTGCTTGTTCGAGATCATGGTGCCGGCCGTCGCCCGGCGCTCGGTCGCGAGGACGACACCGTCCTTCGCGACGAGGCCGATCGTGGTCGTGCCCTTCAGGAGGCGGTCCTCATCGATGGCCGTAATCTGACCTTGCATGCTCGAACTCCGTCTGGGACACAGAGTGGAGGGCCGACCTGAGGGCGATATATAAGCGCTCACGGAGAGATTACGTTTCGGCCACCCAGGAACCCGGGGCGACCTCGTGGCCCGGCGCCCCGCGGAGCACGGCGGAGCGCTACCGATTATTAGTCAGGTCGTCTCGGCCCCGGCCGTATGTTGAAGCACGACGTCGTCGTGGTCGGCGCGGGCCTGGCCGGGCAGCGGGCGGCCCTCGCCGCCGTCGAGGCCGGACGGGACGTCGCGATCGTCTCCAAGCTCCACCCCCTGCGGTCCCACTCGGGGGCGGCCCAGGGAGGGATCAACGCCGCGGTCGGGAAGGAGGACTCGGTCGACACCCACATCTACGACACGGTGAAGGGGTCGGACTACCTCGGGGACCAGGACTCCATCGAGCTGTTCTGCCGGGAGGCCGGGCCGACCGTAGTCGAGATGGAGCACTTCGGTACCATCTTCAGCCGCTCGCCGGACGGCTCGCTCGCCCGGCGACCGTTCGGCGGGGCCGGCTTTCCCCGGACCATCTACGCCGCGGACCGGACCGGTCTCGCCCTCCTGCAGGCCCTCTGGGAGCATCTCGGCACCGCCCGGTTCCAGCTCTACGAGGAGTGGGCGCTGACGAAGCTGGTCGTGCGGGACGGGCGGGTCCAGGGGATCGTCGCCCTCGACCGCCGCCGGGGAGAGTTCGTTCAAATCGGTGCGAAGGCGGTCGTCCTCGCGACGGGCCCGTTCGGACGGGTCTACGGCCGGACCACCAACGCGCACAGTTGCACGGGAGACGGGGTCGCGGCGGCGTACGCCGCCGGCGCCGCCCTCAAGGATATGGAGTTCGTCCAGTTCCACCCGACCGCACTCATGGAGACGGCGATCCTGATCACCGAGGGAGCGCGGGGCGAGGGCGGGATCCTGAAGAACGGCAAGGAGGAGCGGTTCATGAGCCGTTACGCCCCCCATGTGCTCGAGCTCGCCTCCCGCGACGTCGTGTCCCGCGCGATCGTCACCGAGGTCCTCGAGGGACGCGGTTTTCCGGGCGGGTACGTCCACCTCGAGCTGATGCACCTCGGCAAGGAGAAGATCGAGAGCCGTCTCCAGGAGATCTGCGACTTCGCCCGCGCGTTCGCCGGGATCGACCCGGTGACGCAGCCCATCCCGGTCTACCCCGCCCAGCACTACATGATGGGGGGCATCGGCACCGACGCGAGCGGGGCGACGAACCTCCGGGGGCTGTTTGCCGCCGGCGAGGCGGCGTGCGTCTCCATCCACGGGGCGAACCGCCTCGGGGGGAACTCCCTGCTCGAGACGCTCGTCTTCGGGAGGCTGGCGGGTGCGGCCGCGGCGGCTTACGCCGAGTCGGCCGCCGCGCCCGAGATTCGCGACGCGGACCTCGACGGGACGACCGCCCCCTGGCGGGCCTGGTCCAGCCGGAGCGAGGGGGAGGACCCTTCGACCCTGCGGACCGAGATGCAGGCGGCCATGGAACGGTACGTGGGGATCTACCGGAATGAGGCGGACCTTCTGGAGGGCCTGCGGCGGATC
>JASHTC010000201.1 GCA_030040755.1 Thermoplasmata archaeon
CTCGGCTCCTCGGCCCCACGGTGCCTCCGATGACGTCGACCCCTTCCGACCCCGCCTCGTTTCTCCGGGCCGCCGAGGATGAGCTGCTCGAGCTCGCGGTGGAGGCCACCCAGGCGGACTGGGTGCACGCCACCTACATTACGGACGACACCCAGGCGCTGGCCGCCCGGGCGAACGCTCGCCTCATGGCTTCGACCTTGCGGTGGGCCAAGGAGGCCGCCCATCTCCCCCGGGAGCGCATGTCGGCGGAGGACCGGCGGAAAGCCCGGCTGCTCCGACTCACCCTCCCGCTGGTGGCCCCTTCCGACCCGGCGGCCTCCCTCGAGCTGGCCCGAACCGTCGCGGAGATGGAGGGACGGTACGCCAAGGGCCGGTACACGCCGACCGGCGCGAGCGAGCCGGTCGACCTGCAGGGGCTCTCCCGCATCCTCTCCGAGGTGCGCGACCCCGTCCGGCTCGAGGACGCCTGGACCGGGTGGCACCGCGTCGGTCGGGAGATCCGCGCGCCGTACGGGCGGTACGTGGCCCTCGCGAACTCGGGAGCCCGGGAGCTCGGGTTCCCCGACCTGGGGGCGATGTGGCGGTCGAAATACGACATGGACCCGGACGACTTCGCGCGGGAGGCGGAGCGCCTCTGGCAGGAGGTCCGGCCGCTCTACGAGTCGCTCCACGCCTACGTCCGGGCCAAGCTCCGCGCCCGGTACGGGGAGGACCGGGTCCCCGAGCGGGGACCGATCCCGGCCTACCTCCTCGGGAACATGTGGGCGCAGTCGTGGGAAGCCATCTATCCCCTAGTGGCGCCCTCCGGCGCGGACGCCGGCTACGACCTGACCGAGATCCTGGGGAAGCGCGGCGCCACGCCGCTCGACCTCGTGCGGTACGCCGAGGGCTTCTTCGTCTCCCTCGGCCTCCCCGCCTTGCCCCCGACCTTCTGGGAACGGTCGATGTTCCTCCGGCCGCGGGACCGCGAAGTGGTCTGCCACGCGAGCGCCTGGGACGTCGATTTCGTCGGCGACCTGCGGATCAAGATGTGCATCGAGGTGACCGGCGAGGACTTCGCCACCCTCCACCACGAACTCGGGCACAACTACTACCAACGGGCCTACGCGGACCAGCCGTACTTGTTCCGGGAGAGCGCCCACGACGGCTTCCACGAGGCGGTCGGAGATACGATCCAGCTGTCGGTCACGCCGGAGTACCTGGTACGCATCGGCCTCCTGGACCAGGCCCCCGACCCGGGCCGGGACATCGGGCTGCTCCTGTACCGGGCCCTGGAGAAGGTGGCGTTCCTGCCGTTCGGCCTCCTGGTCGACCGGTGGCGCTGGGACGTCTTCTCGGGCGCGACGCCGCCCAACGAGTACAACCGCGCCTGGTGGGAAGCCCGCCGACACGACCAGGGCGTCGCGCCCCCGACGCCCCGTGGGGAGGAGGAGTTCGACCCCGGAGCGAAGTTCCACGTACCCGCCAACGTCCCCTACATGCGGTACTTTCTCGCGCACATCCTCCAGTTTCAGTTCCACCGGGCGCTCGTCCGGGCCGACGGGACGCACGGCCCCCTCCACCGAGCGTCGATCTACGGCTCGAAACGGGCCGGTGAGCGCCTGGGCGCGATGCTCGCGATGGGCGCCCAACGCGAATGGCCGGACGAGCTCGAGGCGCTGACCGGGGAGCGGCGGATGGAGGCGGGGGGGCTGCTCGAGTACTTCGCCCCCCTCCAGCGTTGGCTCGACGACCAGAACCGCGGGGTGCCCACGGGCTGGTAGTCGCCGCCCCCGCGGGGCCCACCGAGAACTATTAGCCCCACGGAGTCGGTGTTCGTTCCCGATGCTGCTCGGTCCGGGAGAGAGCGTCCTGCGGAGCGAGTACGCGGTGCTGCTCGACGGGAGCGGTCCGGGGATCGTGCGCAAGACGGCCGGGGTCCTCTACCTCACCAACCACCGGTGCCTGTTCGAGACGGTCCTCTCGCGGGGGATGGTGCGGGACCTGGTCCGGGGTCGTGACCCCGCCATGATGCTCGACGCCCCGCTGCCGACGTTGCGAAACCTCTCCGTGCAGCGGCCGCGGATCGGCAAGCCGCGACTCCTCGTGGACACGGGGTACGCCCGGGCCGCGTTCGACGTGCTGGACCCGGACGAGTGGTACCAGGCGCTCACGAAGGCCCGCCAGGCGCTGCCCTCGCCGTACGCCGCCCCCGCGGCCTCGACCCACACGCACACCACGCACGTCGTCGAACGCCAGGTCGTCAAGGTGCGGTGTCGTTTCTGCGGGAGCCTCGCGAGCGAGGTCGACGGGCGGTGTCCCGCGTGCGGGGCCCCGCTGTAGGGAGCTTCAGAAGGGGATCTCGCGGAAGAGCCCCTCGAACCCCCGCCGCGCCCAGCCCCAGGCCAGCGCGACGATCGTCAACCCGACCGCCGCGGCGAACACCGCTCCCTCCAGCGCGGCCGGGCCGGTCGAAAGGAGGGCGGCCGTGGCCGGGATCACCACGATGAACACGAGGAGGATGCCCGAACCGGTCGCGGCCATCATCGGAGCGGGCCGGAGGTACTGGGGTCGGGGGCGCTCCTGGAAGTCGCTGTAGCGGGCGGCGAACGCGAGACCCCAGAGCGCGACCACGAAGCCGGCCAACGCCGACATCAGGATGAGGCCGACCGCGACCACCACCCCGACGTGGAAGAGAAGGCCGACCAGCACCCCGATCACGACGCTGGCGGTCCAGGCGGGAGCGACGGCGGCGACGAGCTTGGCCCGGAACAGGGAGGGGGCGGGGATCGGGGCCGCGAACAGGACAGTGATCGCCTTGCGCTCCTGGCCCACCGAGGTCGTGGCGAGCAGCAGCCCGAAGAAGGAGGACGCCCAGGCCGTGAAGACGACCACCCCGAACGTCCCGAACCCCGAGCTCGGCGAGCGATCCTCGATGAAGACGATGACCAACAGGACGATCGGCAGTACGAGCAGCGGCAGCATCTCCCGTCGCCGCACGTAGCCGTGGAAGTCCTTGGTGACGATCGCCGCCTCGGCCGGCGTGAGCCCGAGCGCCCGGAGGACCGGGTGCCGGGCGGCGTACCGGTGCGGCTCGAGGCGGAGCTCGGCGGCCGTGACGGACCAGTACCGGACCCGCAGCCGGGTGGCCACGTACAGGAGGACCCCCGCGAAGCCGACCGAGGCGGCCGCGAACCCGAGGGCGACGGACGCGTTCCCGGCGGACCAGGCGAGCACCGCGAAGGTTCCCCAGAACGGAGGCAGGTAGGCCGTGACCTGCCCGAACACGGCGAGTCCCTGGAGGGAGGCGAACAGGAAGACCGGGTTGAAGACGAGCTGCAGCGCGATGATCATGACGACGAGCGCGAGGGCACGCAGGACCAAGGTCACGCGCCCGCGCGTCCCCGAGGTCGAGCCGGCGCGCTGGCTCGTCGACCGGACCATCTCGACCAGGAAGGCGCCCTCGAGCAACCCCACCCCCGCGAGGCCACCCCCCAGCGCGATCAGAGCGCCCGCCCCGACGTAGACCGAGACCGCCGCGAGCGCGCCGAGCAGGAGGGCGATCGGGAGGGAGTAGGTGAGGGCGACCGCGAGCGACGAGGCAAGCACGTACTCCTCGGGGTGCACGGGGAGCCAGTTCGCCGCGTCGCTGCCGGCGAACTTCGCGGTCGCGGTCAGTTCGAACATGACTCCCCCGATGAGGACCGTCGCCACCGCGAGGAGGGGCAGGAACGGCACCGCGGCCAGCACGACCGGCCCGAGGAGGCCGGGGGGAAGGCTCAACGCCCGCAGCGCGAGGGTCCCGAGGAGGAACCCCCCGAACAGGAGCCCCAGGTCGCCCCAGAGGAAGATGCCGGGCTGGTTCAGGGGGCTCTTCGGGTTCGCCGTCCGGGAGCCGGAGCGGACCTGGGAAGCTACGAGGACCCAGGCGAGCCGACGGACGCGGTGCAGGTCCATGGCCGTCCTACCGACGGAGCGCGCGCACGACGTCCGTGAGGTCCCCGGTCCCCGTCAGGGCGAGGAAGACCTCCTCGAGGCCGCTGCCGGCGAGACCGGCCTGCGCGCGCAAGGCCCCCACGGTCCCCGCGGCCACGACCCGGCCGCGGCTCAGGATGACGATCCGGTCGCAGATCGCCTCGGCGATCTCGAGCACGTGGGTGCTGAACAGGACCCCGACGCCATCCGAGGTCGCCAGGTTCCGCAAGAGGTCCTTCACCACCCGGGCCGCCCGGGGGTCGAGCCCGTTCAGCGGCTCGTCCAGGACGAGCAGCCGCGGATGGTGGAGGAGGGCGCTGATCAGCGCGACCTTCTGCTTCATTCCCTGCGAGTAGCCGCTGATGAGCGCATCCTCGTGCCCGGCGAGCTCGAGGCCGGCCAGGAACTGGTGGATGCGTCCCACGCGGGTCGCCGCGTCGATCCCATACAAGTCGGAGACGAAGTCGAGGTACTCGGCCCCGGTGAGGAACTCGTAGAGGGAAGGGGACTCGGGGACGTACCCGATCTCGCGCTTGGCGGCGATCCCGTCCCGGGCCACGTCGTGCCCGAGCACCCGGATCGACCCGACCTCGGGCCGGAGCAGGCCGAGGATCGCCTTCATGGTCGTCGACTTCCCCGCCCCGTTCGGGCCGAGCAGCCCGAGGATCTCGCCCGGCGCGACCGAGAAGCTCACGTCGGCGACCGCCCGGGTCGCGCCGTAGGATTTCGAGATATGCTCCACGTCAAGGAGCGACCCGGCCGCCTCGGTGCTCGGCGACCGGACCGCGCTCGGGAGGGACGACATCGGAACCTCGAGACGACCGAGCCGCCGGGGCGCTTTATCTGAGAGCCCCGTCGGGAACCGTCAGTTGTTCGCGACCCCGCCCGGCGTCCCGGAACCGCGGGGTCGGCCGACCGGCGGAGCGACGGACGCGCTCGCGAAGAAGGCAACGGACGAGCGGACGGCGTGCGGCCGGAGCGTGTCGGCGACCGCGACCAGCAGCTCGTAGGCGGCGTCCTCCGAGTCGGCCGGGTCGGCGCGTTCGGGGTCGCCCGAGATGAAGATCTCCAACGCGGCGTCCTGGACCCCGAGGAGGACGCTCCCGGAGCCATCCCGCCGGGCCCAGGCGAGCAGCCGTCCGTCGGGGCGGTCGACGACGCCCATCCACCGGAGGGAACCGAACCAGCGGCCGTGGAGCTGCTCGAGCACCATCGCGGAGTCCACCCCCCCGGGAAGGTCGATGCGGGCGACCGAGCGCAGCTCCGTCGGCGGGTCCGCCGTCCGCTCGGGCCGCCGGACGGAGCGGTATCCCTCGGTCGAGCGCTCGATGAGTCCTTCCCGTTCGAGACGGCGGAGCGCTCGGGAGAGCGACTCGGGGTGGGCCCCGAGGGCCCGGCGGAGCCCGCTGAACGGGATCCGCCCGCTCCGCTCCTCGAGAGCGAGCAGGACCCGGTCGTCGAGTCGTCCCAGCGGGGCCGGGACGTCGGCCGTCGGAGGGGCGGGGGTCATCGAGGAGGAAACAGCGGCCCGGGCTTGTAAATCGTCGGTCACCGCCTGGTAAGCTGCTGACGTCGACCTCGGGTCCCGCTCTCCGGTGACCGGAACGCCGGTGACCCGGTCAATAACCACCCACGGGACCTGAGGGGATCGGAACCCTGAGTTCCGGGAACACCAACATGAGCGAAGACCACGAAGGACATGGCCCCGGCTCGTACCACGGCCCGTGGGTCTGGACGGCGTACCGGGCCTACAACGAGCTGCTGCGAGACAAGCTGAAGAAGAAGTTCGACGCGCAGGAAGGTCCCTGGATGGACCGCGTCGCGGACCTCCTCGTGCAGATCGTGAACGCCCGGTGGGAAGGCGGCCGGAAGAAGGAGAGGGAGGAGGAGGAGCTCTTCGAGAAGCTCGAGAAGCTCCTCTCCTCCTAGGGAGGACGAGGATGCCCACTCCCCTCTCGCCCGGACCGTCCGTACCTCCGGTGGGGCCCGAGCCGTCCCTCCCCTGGCCGGGCGGACGGTAGGCGCCCCCGGGACCGCCCGATGGGCCTGACCGAGCTCGAGCAGCGGATCACGGCCGCCGTCCGGGCCGTGAGCCCGGCGGTCGCCGCGGTAGAGACCCTGCGCCGCGGGGCCCCCCGGGGGAACCCCTTCCTCGTCCCGGCCGAGGCGACCGGGGTGGTCGTCGACGCCGCGGGCCTCCTCATGACGAACCAGCACGTGGTCGAGGGAGCCCGGGAGATCCGGGTCCACTTCCCTGACGGCCACCTGGCGGCGGGGGCGGTCGTGGGGGGAGACCCCGTGACGGACGTAGCGCTGGTCCGGGTCGAAGAGCGGGGGCTCCCCGCCGCCCGGCTCGGCGACTCGGAGTCGCTCCAGGTCGGCCAGGTCGTGCTAGCGGTCGGGAACGCGCTCGGCTTGCCGGGGTCCGCGACCGTTTCGATGGGGGTGGTGAGCGCCCTCGACCGACCGCTCCCGGGCTCGGACTTCGTCTTCGAGGGTCTCATTCAGACGGACGCCGCGATCAACCCGGGGAACAGCGGCGGGCCGCTGGTCGACCTCGATGGGGCCGTGGTCGGGATCAACACCGCGGTGATGCCGTTCGCCCAGGGCGTCGGCTTTGCGCTCCCGATCCGGGCCGTGCAGCGAGTGGCCACGGAGCTGCGTGCACGAGGGCGGATGGTCCGACCCTGGGTCGGGACCTATCTGGTGGACCTGAGGCCGGAGGTCGCCGGCCCTCGGG
>JASHTC010000015.1 GCA_030040755.1 Thermoplasmata archaeon
CTCACCGGGGGCGAGCCCTTTTCGCGGACATGCTTCGTGGACCAGCCGCGGCTGCGGGAACGAAATCCCTTGGAACTCTTGACCATGTTACTCCCCTTCGGAATCGTGGACCTCGAGGACGTCGAGATACCCCACCTTCAGCGGGACCCCGACGAGGCCGGCCAGGCTCGGTTCGGTTCGGCCCCCATCCCCTTCCACCCACTCCTTGACGTACGTGCCCGCTTCGGTCCGTATCTCGAGCGTGAAGCCCTCCGCGGAAGAGTCGACCACGGTCGCGGCGACGATCCGACGCGCACGGACGCGGTCGGACCGCCGATGGGCGACTCGGGTCGGCGTCCGTTGGGCGATCGCTCGCCCGGTCGCGAGGAGCAGTGCCTCATTAACTTTTGCGACCGGCACCGGGCCGACGACGCCGACGCGATAGCTCTTCTCCGGCGCCGCCTCCTTCACCTGGACCACGTCCGGCGCCTCGGCCGGCGCCAGGCCCTCGACCTCGACCCGCCGTCCCGACCGCTCGGTGATCGCTCGGGCCATCCGCCCGAGGTCCAGGGTCCGTCGACGGGGCCGGACGAGCTCCAGCACGAACGGGCGACCCCGGCCCAGCATCCGGGCGTCGATGTCCTCCCGGCCCATCCCGTGGAACCGGGTCCCGTCGGCTCCGGTCGCCTCGACCAGCGGCGTCCCGACGAGCTCCTCGACGCTGGTCGGGTAGGTCTTCCCCGTCCCCCCGCACGAGTCGCACCCCCGGCCCCGGCACCGACGGCATGGCCAGTGGGTCTGCGGCAGCGTACGGTCGAGCTTGCGGTACCTTCCCCGCACGTAGAGCGGGAGGACCGTGAACTCGACCCGGCCGACCGCCACGTCCGCGAGGAAGACGATGTCCGGACGCTCGGTGCCGCCGGCGGCACCGGAGCGCTGCTCGAGGGCCTTTCCCCACTCGCGGTTGAAGGCTCCCCGAACGCTCTCCCCCCACTCGGTCCCGACCTCTAGCCACCGGAGCTCCTCCCGCGCGAGGAGCTCCGGTTCCCAGCGCGACCCGCAGGTGAACCGGTGCCATTCGAACCCGTCCACGGCCCGGACCGCCCGGTCCACCCAGTGGGGGAGGTGGGCGAACGCGTCGTCGCACCCGGGGCACGGGACGGCGGGAGGCGGCAGCTCGGCCCCGAGGAGGGCCGCGACCTGCCGGGCCCGTTCCGGGTTCGTCAGCCCGTGCCCGAGCCGACCGAAGAGCCGACCGAAACACTCGGGGCAGAGCCCGGCCGCGAGCGCCCGGCGGGCCCCGGCGAGCCCCTCGGGGGACGGCTCGAACGGAGGAGGGTCGCTCACGCGGCCGAGACCGCGGGATGCCACTAAACCTCTGTGGCCCGTTGCCGCTCCCGCGCACACCTTATCCTCGGTCGAGCCGGTGCGGGGACGGGCCGATGCAATCCATCACCGAGGCGGAACTCACCCGTGCGCTGGAACGGACGCTCGTGCGCAAGGGGAAGTTACCCGAGTCAGACGCCCGCGCGACCGCCCGCATGGTCCTCGGGTACTTCGGGGCCGACGGCACCGTGCTCGACAACAAGCTCTCCAGCGAGGACCGGGACCGGTTCTACCAGCTCGAAGAGGAGGGCCTGCTCACGAGCGAGGAGGAGGACGCCACCGTCTCGCGCGGGAAGACGTGGAGGATCCACTATTGGCTCCTGCGGAAGGGGCGGATCCGCGACGTCGGCCAGGCGGGCGACGCCCCGCCCCCCGATGAGGCGGAGGCGATGTACAAATCGATCAACGAGGCCGACTGGAAGCGCGACGTCCCGCCTCCCCCGGGCCGGTAGCGCGCTACGGGCTCTTCGGGCGACGGCCGCTTCCGGGGCCGTACCGTGCCGACCCGAGGTCGAGCGCGGGGTAACTCGCGGTCTGGATGACGGTCCGGACGTGTTCGATCGCCCCGAAGGCGAACCCGATCGCGGCGACCAGGCCGAACAGCGCGGCCGCATCGACCGTCACGCCCGTGAGCCCGAGCAGTACCGCGATCGTGGACAGCGAGGCGAGCACGTTGAAGCTCGCGTGCATCGCGACCGCCAGCAGGTAGTACGACCCGGTGCCCGCCCCCGGCTGGTTGAATCGGCTGCGGGCGGCGCCGTAGCCGAACATCCCGGTCGAGCTGCCGTGCAGGAGGACGCTCGAGATGCTCCGGATGAGGATCAGGGCGATCCCGGCCTCCAGGCCCCCGACGAGGTAGGCGCCGAGCCCGTAGAGGAACGTCTCGAAGAACCCGAACCCGAGGCCGACGGAGGCTCCGAACACCGGACCGTCGGCGATGGCCTGGAACTGGCCGCGAAAGGCGATGACTCCCGACCCCTTGAGCGCCTCTTCGACGAACGGGGCGATCACGAGGACGAGGAAGAACGCCCCCCAGGTCGAGTTCCCGTTGAGGAAGGTGAACTCGGGAGCGGGGTACGCCATGCTCACGGCGGTCCCGGCCGCGACCAGGACCGACTCGAGGATGGCCGCGACCACCGTCGCGAAGAGGGCCCCGTAGGCGAACGCCCGCAGGAGCGGGCCCCACGCCTGGAGGCGGTACCGCTCGGTCCCCCGGACCCACGACAAGTAGACCAGAGCGGGGAGCAGCGAGACCGCGATGAGGAGGGTCAGGTCGATCGCCGCGTCGGTCGCGCTCACCGGGGGCCTCCGGTCGGGTACCGGTAGAACCCCTGCCCGGTCTTTCGGCCCAGCTGGTGCGCGGAGACCATCGTCCGAAGCAGGGGGCAGGCCCGGTACCGGCTGTCCCGGAACCCGTCCCACAGGACGTCGAGGATCGCCACGGCGGTGTCGATCCCGACCAGGTCCACGAGCTCGAACGGGCCCATCGGGTGGTGGAAGCCGAGCTTGTAGGCGGAGTCGATGTCCTCCTGGGTGGCGACCCCCTCGTAGAGCATCCACGCCGCCTCGTTGACGAGGACCGCGAGGGCCCGGGTGGTGACGAAGCCAGGGGTGTCCTTCGAGGTGATGACGGTCTTGCCCAGCCGGGCCGCGAACGCTCGGGCGCGCTCGACCACCTCCGGTCGAGTGGTGTGGCCGGGAATGACCTCGACCAGGGGCATCTGGAGCACCGGATTGAAGAAGTGCACCCCGACCAGGCGGCCGGGGTCGCGGAGCTTCTCCCCGATCGAGGTGATCGGCAGGGACGAGGTGTTGGAGGCGAACATGGCGCCCGCGGGAGCGACTCCCTCCAGTTCTCCGAACAGTTCCCGCTTCACTTCTAGGTTCTCGGGGGCGGCCTCGACGATGATCTGCGCCGACTCGGCCCGCCGCAGCCCGATCCCGACGTCGATCCGGGCGAGGGCGGCCTCTCGCGCCCCGGGGAGGACCGCGCCCTTGCGGACCGCGTGCTCGAGGGCCCGGGCGGCGTTCTCGCTCCCTCGTCGAGCCAGCTCCTCGGTGACATCGACCAGCGTGACCGAGTAGTCGGCGAGGGCACACTGGGCGGCGATCCCGCTGCCCATGATCCCCGCCCCTACGACCAGGACCCGGGTCCGTACCGAGTCCCGCGGGTCGCTCTCCGGCGGCGGTTCAGCGGTCACGGCCCGTCCGGAGCGGGCACGGGAAGCCGAGCGACGTCCAGGAGCTCGCAGGCGCGGCAACGCTCACCGCTCGCGGCCTCGCCGCACCGGGCGCAGACCCCGGGGCCCGCGCCGTCCCCCGGGAGGATCCCGGGACGGAGGAGCCGCTCCCGGGTGCGCAGGAGCGTCTGACGGGTGCCGGGGATCGACTCCTCGAGCTGCCAGAGCACCTCCCGGAAGAGGTTCCGCGCGGCCCGGCCCGCATGGGGGCATTCGCCGTGGTCGAACGGGAGGTGATGGAGGTGCGCGTAGAGGTAGACCTCTCGCTCCGGGACCTGAGCGAGCGGCGCGATCCGGGGGACCAGTCCGGGCCGGCGGGTCCCGTGGGGCGCCATCCGCGCCAGTCGGTCGACCTCGCCGCGGACCAGGTTCATCAGCACCGTCTGCGCGAGGTCGTCCAGGTTGAAGCCGAGCACGAGCGCGTCGGCCCCGGCCGCCCGGGCGGAGTCGTTCAGGAGTCGACGACGCCACACGCCGCAGTAGGAGCACGGGATCGCCTCGGGATGCTCCCGGGCGACCCGGTCCGTGGTGGTCCCGAGGCGCTCCTCCATCCGCACCACCCGATGCTCGACCCCCAGTTCCCCCGCGAGACGCCGGGCGGCGGCGATCGTGCCGTCCCGGTACCCGGCGATCCCCTCGTCCACGCTCAGGGCGACGACCCGCACGGTCGGGCGTCGGGCGAAGTAGCCCGACGTGGCCCGGAGCGCCACGGCCGAGTCCTTCCCCCCCGAGAGGGCGACCGCGACCGTTCCGCGGGCGAATCTCGGGAGCTGGCGATGGAACTCGCGGCGGATCCGCTCGTCGACCGACTCGAGGAAATGGACCGAGCAGGCGTGGGTTCCACGGTACGGCTGGTCGATTACCGCCGGACGCTCGCACCTCGAGCAGCGCACGCCGGGGGGACCGCGCCAGATTATTTAGCCCCGGGACCGAAGAGGGTTCCACTGCGTCCATACGATTATTAGGCGAATCCCGGCCAGCCAGCGTCGATGTCCTCCGCGCCGAGCGCCCGGTCGCCCCTGCCGCCGCGACGGGGTCGAGACGGAGGTCCCGCGGAGGACAGCGCTCCGGTCTTCCGCGTGGACGAGCTCGTCGGACGGTTCCAGCGGATCCTCCAGTCCCAGGAGCGCAGCCCGTGCACCGTGAAACAGTACGGCCACATCGCGCGCACCTTCCTCGGCTACGCCCAGAAACCCCTCGAGGAGGTCACGCTGAAGGACCTCGAGCGGTTCCGCGAGTACCTGGTCCTCGAGCGGCACTACTCGAAGAACTCGGTCTACACCACGGTGCGCGGTCTCACGAGCTTGTTCCGGAACTTTGGCCTCTCCATCGCCGACCAGCTCGAACCCCCGCGTCGGCCGGAGCGGCTCCCGCGGTACCTGACCGAGGAGGAGATGCACCGTCTCTTCGAGGCGGTCAAGTCGTCGCCCCGGGACAGCGCGATCGTGCACGTCCTCGGGTTCGTCGGTCTGCGGGTCAGCGAGCTATGTCACCTCGAGATCGACGACATCGAGTTCGAGCGGAACGTCCTGCACATCCGCAGCGGCAAGGGCGACAAGGACCGCGAGGTCATCCTCGAAGACCGGACCCGGGCCGCGCTCGACCGGTACCTGGCGGAGCGGGCTGTCCTGGGTCTCGGCACGACCCGGCTGTTCGCGATCGGTCCCGTCACCGTAGAGCGGATCGTCCGCCGGGCCGCGCAGCAGGCGAACATCTCGCGCCGCGTCACGCCCCACATGCTGCGCCACACGCTCGCGACCGCCCTCCTCTCGCGCGGGTGCGACATCCGCTACATCCAGAAGCTCCTCGGGCACGCCTCGGTCGCGACGACCCAGATCTACACGCACGTCGACACCAGCGCGCTCCGCGACGCCTACCAGCGCGCCCGGCCGCAGTATTAACCCGGGTCGCCTCCCGCCCGCGTGGCGGTGGAGCACGTCGAGGTCGTCATCCTCGGCGCCGGCATCGCCGGCTGCGCGCTGGCCCACCATCTGGCCCGGCGCTCGGTCGGTCCGACCGTGCTCTACGACCCACGGACCACCGCCGCCGGGGCGACCGGCCGCGCGGCCGGGATCGTGACCGAGCAGTTGTGGAACGAGTGGGATGTCGCGGTGACCCGGGAGGCGCAGGCGGAGTATGCCTCCCTCGCCGCCCGGCGGGACCCGAGCGCGTTCACGGCGAACGGGTTCATCCGGTGGACCGCCCAGGCCGACGCCGCCCGGCTCCTGACGGACGCGACGGCACGGCTGCGGAGATGGAACGTTGACGTCCGGCCGATCGGGCGGGCGGAGCTCGAGACCCGGATCCCCTGGGGCCGGTTCGACGACGTGGCGGCAGCGATCTTCAGCCCCCACGACGCGGTCGTGACGCCGAGCTCGCTCACGGACCTGTACGCCGCCGAAGCCCGTCGGGCGGGCGTGGAGTTGGAGATCGGGTCCCCCTTCCACAGGCTCGTCCGCTCCGACGGGGGCTGGACCCTGGAGGTCGGCCAGCGCACCTTCCGCGCCGGCCACGCGGTCGTGGCGGCGGGGGCATGGTCGAAGCGCCTCCTCACCGGCCTGGGGTGGCCGCAGCCGCTCGCGCCGTACCGGACCCAGGCCGCGACCCTTCGTCCGGCCGCCGGGGGGCCTGAAGACTTTCCGTCGGTCCACGATGTCGACCTGGACGTCTACGCTCGCCCGGAGGGGAACGGTCGGATTCTCGCCGGGGACGGCACGGAGCTGGTCGAGGTCGACCCCGACCGGACGCCGAGCGGGGGCGACGAGAAGTTCCTGGGTCATCTCGCCGAGACCTTCACGGCTCGATTCCCCGGCTGGGCCGATGCCGAGCTGGTGCGCGCCTGGTCGGGAGTCTGTACCGCGACGCCCGACCGACGCCCCCTCGTCGGCCCGGTCCCCGGGTCCGAGGGGCTGGTCGTGCTGACGGGGTTCAACGGGTTCGGAGTGATGCGGGCGGGGGGCGTTGCCCAGCGCCTGGCGGCCCTCCTCGCGGCCGGCGAGGACGCGAGTCGAGAGCTCGAGGGCCTTCGGCCCGTGCTGCCCGGCCGGTTTCCCCCTGGGACGCCGGGCCCCCGGCCCCGTCCAGGGTTCACCCTCGAGGGGGGAAATGAGCCTCGCTTCTGACGCCCGGGCGATCCTCCGGGCCGGGGTCGTGGCGGCGGACCCGGCGCGGGCCGTGCGGGCGGTCGTCCGCCGTCACGACCACGGGGTCACGGTCGCGGGCCGTCCGCTCCGGCCCGGGGCGGGAGGGGAGATCCGAGTCGTGGGAATCGGCAAGGCCGCCGCCGCCATGGCGGACGAGGCGGTCGCTCTCCTGGGCCCGGATACGGAGGCCCTGGTGGCCGTCCCCCACGGCTACCCCGCTCCCCGCCGCGGGGTGCGGCTGGTTTGGGGGGACCATCCGACGCCCTCTCGACGGAGCTTGGCCGCGGGCCGGGCCCTCCTCCGGGAGGTCGAGCGCTCGGGGCCGAGCGACCGCATCCTCTTCCTCATCTCGGGAGGCGGCTCGGCGGTGGCCGAGGTGCCGGTCGAGCCGCTCTCGATCCCCCACCTGGCACGGACCACGGAGGCGCTCCTCGCCTCGGGAGCCCCCATCCGGGCGATGAACGCTGTCCGCCGCCACCTCTCCAAGATCAAGGGGGGCCGTCTGGCCGCGGCGGGACCCCCGCGGGGGTTCGCGTCCGTCGCTCTCAGCGACGTGGTGGGCGACCCTCCCGAGGACGTCGCCTCCGGCCCGACCGTTCCCGACCCGACGACGTTCGCGGACGCCCTGCGCGTCGTGCAGCGGTTCGGCCTGCGCCGGGGATTGCCGCTCCCGGTCCTCCGGTACCTCTCGGAGGGCGCCCGGGGTCGTCACCCCGAGACTCCCAAACCCGACGACCCGGCCTTCCGACGGGTCGCCTTCCGGTTCGGTGCGACCAACCGGACCGCCCTCGAGGCCTCCGCCCGGGCGGCCCGCCGTCGAGGATACGCCGCTCGGGTCGTCGCGGCCCCGGTGGTCGGCGAGACCCAGCCGGCGGCCCGACGCTTTGCCCTCGAACTCACGAGGGGGGTCCGTCGAGCGCCGTGGGCGCTCCTCTCGGGCGGTGAGACGACGGTGACCCTCGGACCTCGGCCGGGCTCGGGCGGCCGTAACCAAGAGTTCGCGCTGGCGGCGGCCGCCTCGATCGCCGGGCGCGCCGGCACCCTGGTCCTGTCGGCCGGCACGGACGGGATCGACGGGCCGACCGATGCAGCGGGAGGCTGGGTCGACGGCTCCACGCTTCGTCGGGCCGTCGCGCGGGGGGTCGACGTGGCGGGGGCGCTCCGACGCCACGCGGCCTACCGGGCCCTGGACCGGCTCGGGAGCCTGCTCCGGACGGGCGCGACCGGCACGAACGTCATGGACCTGCACATCGGGCTGCGACGCGGCTAGTCCGGGTACGGAGGGAAGTAATCGGCGACGTGCGGTCGCTTCCAGTCCACGTACACGGACTTCAGCTGCAGGTAGTCGCGGACCCCCCAGACCGTCCCCTCCCCCGCGAGGCCGCTCATGCGGAAGCCGGCATGGTACCCCTGCGGGGTCTCGGGCCCGACCCGGTTGACGTAGGTCTCCCCGAACTTGAGGTCGCGAGCGGCCTGCTCGGCCCGGTCGACGTCGCGGGTGAAGACGTAGGAGGAGAGCCCATACTGGTTGTGGTTGGCCCGGTCGATCGCGTCGTCCCAGTCGGAGAAGGTGAGCGCGGGGAGCACCGGTCCAAAGATCTCCTCGCGGGCGATCGCGTGGTCGTCCTCCACTTGGTCGATGAGCGTGGGCATGTAGAAGGCACCCTTGGCGAGGGCCCCTCGGCGGGCGGCCGGGCCCCCGACCACCAGATGGCCTCCCTGGGCCTCGGCGTTCATGACCACCTCCGCCACCTCGTCGCGGGCTCGGACCGAGAAGAGCGGGCCGACGTCCACCCCCGGACTGAGTCCGGGACCGACCCGCAGCGCCTTCGTGAGCGCGGCGAGCTTCTGGAGGAATCTCGGGGCCACCGACTCGTCGACGTAGCACTTCTCCGCCGCGATGCACGACTGGCCCGCGTTCCAGAACCGGGCCCATACCGTGGCCCGCGCCGCCCAGTCGAGGTCCGCGTCCTCGGCGACGAGGACCGGAGCCTTGCCGCCCAGCTCCATCAGACACTTGGCCATCGTCGGGGCGGCGAGGCGGAGTACCTCGATGCCGCTCGCCGTGGAGCCGGTCAGCGTGACGGTCGAGCACGCGGGATGCCCGATGAGCGCCGGCCCGACCTCCCCGCCGGGCCCGGGAACGACGTTGAGCACCCCGGGCGGCAGTCCGGCATCGCGCAGCGCCTCGGCGATCAGGAACGCGCAGAGCGGGGTGTTGCTGGAGGGCTTGAGCACCATCGTGTTCCCGCCGAGGAGCGCCGGAGCAATCTTCCGGGTCACCGTCGCCGCGGGGAAGTTCCAGGGGGTGATTGCGACCACGACGCCGCGCGCCACCCACAGGAGGCGCATCGACTGCCCGTGCGGCAGCCCGGCCACGTCCTCGCCCGAGAGGGTGCGGGCGAACGACGGGTAGTACTCCAGGTTGTCGATCGCCCCCGCGACCTCCCCGCGCGCCTCGTACAGGACCTTCCCCATCTCCCGGGTCATGAGGCGCGCCAGCTCGTCGGCCCGCGCCCGCAACCGTTCGGCGGCCCGTAGGAGGACCTTCCCGCGGGCCGCCCCGCCGAGGCGTTCCCACTCCGGTTGGGCGGCGGCCGCGGACTCCATCGCCGCCTCCGCGTCCTCCTTGGTCCCGCGGACGACGGTCCCGACCCGGGACCCGTCGGCCGGGTCGACCACGTCGAACGTCGAGCGCCCGTGCGGAGGGACGTACTCGTTGTTGAGGAAGCAGCCGCGGACCTCGGGGACGGGCACGAGGACTCCATACGGGGACCCCCTATACGGCTGGCGAGCCGCGGCCTGCCCGAGCGAGCCAAGGCCTATACGCCGACCCGACGATCCACGGGCTCGGGCAGGCGTCGCCTCGCATCGCGCATGACCGAACCGGCGGGCCAGGAAGCGACCGCGCCCGCGGACGACTCGCGGAGCCGGCGATTCCTCCCCACGGTGTTCGTCTGGGTCGGCGGGGCCGTCCTGCTCGCGACTCTGTTCGTCGGTTGGTACGTGGTGCAGGTCCGGGGCAGCCCGAGCTGCGGCAACCTGGTGGAGACCCTCTATCCCTTCTGGGTCACCGTGAGCGGGCCGGGTGCCTCGTGCCCATCGTCCCAGTCCCTGAGCTACTCGGCCGCCGGCCTGCCCTCCACCGGACTGCTCTACCTCGGGGTCGCGGGGCTCACGGCCGCCGGCGCGGTCCTCGCGTTCCTCGTTGGCGCGTTGCTCCTCCGAGGGCGGCGCGTCCACCGGGGGAGCGTCCTGCTGGTGCTCGTTCTCCTGGCCATCCTGACCGCCTGGCTGGGGCCCGCGGTCCTGGCGCTCGAACAGCCCTCCACGGTGTGCGGGGACCAGGGGGCGTTCTCCCCGCCGCTGGGCTTGGCCGGGGCGGTCGCCGGACTGGCCCGGGGAAGCGCCTCCGTCGGAGGCGGGAGCGGGCCGTGCGACGGATGGTCCTTCCCCGGCGGTACCGCCGGGGGATACGTGCACAGCGGCTACGTGTGGACCGGGGCCTCCGGTCCGTGGAACTCGTTCTTCGGGACGCTGAACTCGACCCCGGCGACCTTCACCTGGGGACCTGGCGTCGGGTGGTTCCTCGATATCTGGGGGGTCGCACTCATCGGAGCCGGGGCGACGATCAGCCGCAAGAACTGACGAGGTGCGACTCTCGCCGTCACTCCGCGGAACGGATTCGCTCGAGCTTCGCGAGGAACTCGACGCCTTCCCCCGTCTTCATCCGCTGCCCGTCCTCGCGGAAGAGCGGCAGTCCCGCCCCGGTGCACGCGGCGTCGGGGGGCCGCCCGTCGAGGAGGAGTCGGACGGCCCGCTGCTCGCGGCGGCTCAGCTCGAGGCCCGAGAGCTGGAACTCCTCAAAGGCCTCGTAGGCGACCGGGGCCACGACCCGGGCGATCTTCGCCATCTCCGCCGCGTAGAGGCGGATCTCCTCTTGGGCGTGCGGGTCCAAACGCAGGAGCAGGAAATGGAGCAGGTTGTGCAGGTTCGACTTCCAGTACCACTGGGTGTAGTAGGCGACCGGGAGGAGGAGTCGGGCCGTCTCCCGGGCGACGCCGGCGGTGAGCGCGGCGGTGTAGGCCGTGTACGTCTCCTTCGAAAGCCGCTCGAGGTCCCCCCGGAACTTCTCCACGACGTTCGGCGGGAGCGCCTCGCCCCGGCCCTGCCGGTTGAGGCCCGACTGACGGCGGACCTCCTCGGCGGCGGGGACCTCGTACTCGTCCGGAACGACGGAGTACCGGGCGCTGTACTCGTTGACCGAGGCCGTGCGGTGCCGGATGAACTGGCGTGCGACGAAGATGGGGAGCCGGACCAGGAACTTGAACTCGACCATCTCGAACGGGGTGGTGTGCTGGTGGCGCATCAGGTACCGGATCAGCGCCCGGTCATCGCGGAGGGTCTTGGTCCCCTGCCCGTAGGAGACCCGGGCGGCCTGGACGATCGCCGCGTCGTTCCCCATGTAATCGACGAGCGCGACGAACCCGTGGGAGAGGACCGGGTGCCGGACCCCGATGAGCTCGTCCGCCTCCGGTACGGAGGGCCGCTCCATCGGCGCTTCGGCGTCGGGCACGTTCCCCCGACCCTACCCGCGAGATAAAGCCGCCCCCGGCCGGTCGTCCTCGAGGGTCCCGGGGGCTTCCTCGGGCGGTTACGGGCGGGCCCGCGCGCCGGCGCCGATCTTCGCTACCGCCGGGGCGGTCGACACGAGGTGGCGGCCCAGGCCGAGCTCCTCGGGACTCGCCCCGAGGGCCAGGCCGACCACCTGCGGAAGGTGGAACACCGGAAGGTCGAGCGAGTGGCCGACCGCCTTCTCCGCCTTGTTCTGGTAGGCGTCCAGCGAGATGTGGCACAGCGGGCAGGGGGTCGCCATCGCGTCCGCGCCGTGCGCCTTCGCGTCGTCGATCTGTCGTCCGGCGATGAGGCTCGCCGTCTCCGGCTTCACGAACTGGATCGGGAACCCGCAGCACATCACGCGCCCCCGGTAGTAGACCGGAGTCGCCCCCACGGCGGAGAGGAGGTCCTCGAACGCGTGGGGCTCCTCCGCGCTCTCCCAGTTGAGCTCGTCGGCCGGTCGGAGCAAGTGGCACCCGTAGAAGGCCCCGACCTTGAGCCCGCCGAGCGGGCGGACGACCTTGGCCCGGACCCGCTCGACCCCGATGTCCTCGGTGAGCACCCGCAACAGGTGCTTCACCTTCACGGTCCCCCGGTACCGGATCCCGAGGGGGACGAGCGCCGAATCGACCCGAGCCTTGACCTTCGGGTCCTGGTAGCGGAGGTTGGCGAGGGTGAGCATGCCGGTGCACGTCGAGCAGACCGTGAGCAGGTCGAGGCCCGCCGCCTCGGCGAGAGCCAGGTTGCGCACGTTGAGGGCGACCGTGAGGACCTCGTTGGCCTCGTCCGAGAACCCCGAGCCGCAACAGGAGAACTTCGGGAACTCCACGAGCTCGATCCCGAGCGAACGGCAGACCCACCGGGTCGCCAGGTCGAGCTCCTTGCCCGAGGCCTGGGCGACGCAGCCCGGGTAGTAGGCGAGCTTCACGGCTTCTCCTCCGGGCGGTCCAGCGCCTCGTAGATCTTCTCGACCTCGTCCATCCCCTCGATCCGGTGGGGGGCGCGCAGGACCTCCCGCTTCTTCCGCACGATGTGGATCCCCTGCGGGAGCTGTTCGAGGACCCCGACCGCCCCCGAGGTCTGTCGGACGAGCTTCATCTCGTTGAGGAGGCCGCGGTCGCGGAGGTTCTCCTTGAACCCGACCGCGTGCTTGCTGCCGTGCTCGGTCCCCCCCTGGACCGCGATCGCCATCTCCTTGAGGTCGCGGATCCGCTCGGAAGGTCGCACGTCCTTCGGGCACGCCTCCGTGCAGAGATGGCAGCGCAGGCAGAGCCAGAGTCCGTCCGTCTGGATCCGCAGGAGGCGGTCCTGGTGGCCCTGGTCCCGCGGGTCCACCACGAACCGGTAGAGCTTGGCGAGCGCCATCGGGCCGGGAAACGCCGGGTCGGCCTCGACCGCCGGGCACGCCGAGAAGCAGGCCGCGCACGCGATGCACCGGGGAGTCTCCTTGAACCGCTCGACCTCCTCCGTGGTCATCGGGTTCTCGCGTCCCTCGGGCATCGGGTGGCGCGGGTCGAGGATGAGGTGGGGTCGGATCCGGTCGTAGTTCCGCCAGAACGGCTCCTGCTCGACGACCAGGTCCCTTAGCACGGCCTGGTTGCGCATCGGCTCGATCACGATCCGTCCGTCCCGGGCGAGCTCGGGTCCGATCGGGGTCTCGCAGGCGAGCCGGCTCTTCGAGTTCACCTGCATCGCGCACGACCCGCAGATCGCGCTGCGACAGGAGTATCGCAGGGCGAGCGACGGGTCCAGCTCGGCGCGGATCTTCAGGAGCGCCGTGAGGATGGGGGTGTGGGGAGGCAGGTCGAGGGTGAACCGCTGGTACCTCGGCACGCGGTCGTGTCCCGGGTCGAAGCGGTAGATGTCGAACGTCGCCGGGACCGTCGCTTCCGTCATCAGTACACCCGCTCCTTCGGTTCCCACCGCGTGTAGGCGACCGGCGCGTACGAGAGCTGCGGGCCCTCGGGCGCCCGGACGGCGATCGTGTGCTTCATCCACCGCGCGTCGTCCCGCTTCGGATAGTCGGTACGGGAGTGCGCACCTCGGCTCTCGGTCCGGGCGTAGGCGCCGACGATGATCACCTCGGCGAGGTCGAGCATATGCCCGGTCTCGAAGGTGTCGGTGAGGTTGAC
>JASHTC010000202.1 GCA_030040755.1 Thermoplasmata archaeon
GCCCCGGGCGATGGCCCAGCTCCGGGCCGTGACCGACGCCCGACCCGCGCTGGTGGTCGGGAAGGTCCACCTGTATCGGGGCCGCGATGGCACCGGTTACACGTCGATCCGCGCCGAGGCGATCCGCTCGGCGGCCGAGTCGGAAGAGCGGGCGGTGCTCGCCGAGGTGGCGGGGCAGACGCTCGACCGGCTCGACCTGCTGGAGCGCCTCGTGGCCCACCCGGAGGCGTCGGCCGAAGCGCTCGCCTCGGACGGGACGCCCGCCCTCTGGATCCGGGCCGGTCGCGAGTCCCTCCGTAGGTACCCCGCGGCGGACCGCGCCGCCTTTCGCGCCGCCCTCGCCGCTGTGATCCGCCGGGTCGGTGGGACGACCTCCGCCGTCCGACCCCCGCCGCCGGCCCCCACGGTGCGCCTCCGACGCGACCCACCCCCTGCGGCGCGGACGCCCCCCAGCGCAGCCGAGCGCGCGGAGGAGGCACTCGTCCTGGACCTGCTCGACCAGGTAGCGGACGCCTCACTCGACAGCTACGCCGACCGACGGGAGCTCCTCGCGCGCGTGAGCTCTCAGGGGCTGGGGGGGAGCCGGGCGGAGCAGGTCCTCACGCGTCTCGAAGAGGAGGGAGTGGTGGAGGAGCCGATCGTGGGCAAGCTCCGCCTCTCCCAGCGGTCGTCCTGAGGGACCGGCGGGACGCCCTCGGAGTCCGGAGCATTTATATGAGGGGGGGACTCGGGGGCGCGGGGGAATGAGGACCACCTGTCTCTCCGATCCCGTGACGAGACCTGCGACGAACTGACCCCCACCTCCCCGTAGGCCCACCATCACCATGGCACCGACCGGCCCCTCTCGCACCCTCGTGGTCGTGCTCATCGTCGTGGTGATCGTCGTGGCGGGCGTCGGAATATGGCTGGCCAACCGCTACCTCGTGCCGACGCCGGTCCCGGGCCCCGCGACCGCCCAGGTCGGGGACAACGTGACGGTGAATTACATCGGAGAGTTCGGGAGCGGCCCCCAGTTCGGCCGGGTCTTCGACACCTCGATCTACTCGGTGTACCTCGACAACGCCTCCTACCCGAAGTCGCTCGAGTTCCCGTTCACGCACTCGGGGTCGGCGAGCAACTACAAGCCGCTCGGGGTCTACGTGGGGAGCTACAACGGCCAGTACACGGTCGGGAACCAGACGTTCTCGAGCGTCGTCCCGGGCTTCTGGCAGGGGATCGTCGGGTTGGCCGTGAACCAGACCCGGTGGGTGACGATCCCGGTGAACCTGGCCTACGGGCCGCTCAACCCCGCGTGCGAGGCGACGGCCCCCCTCAGCTCGACCGCCCCCGTGCTGACGGTCGTCCCGGCCGCGAACTTCTCCACCACGTACCCGGGAGCCTCCGCGACCGTGGGAACCACCTTCTCCGACCCGGTCTACGGCTGGACCGACCTGGTCTTCGCCGCCAACGCCACGTGGGTCACGGTCGAGAGCCTCCCCACCATCGGGTTCGTCGCGCACCTGAGCGGATGGAACGCGACGGTGACCGGACTGAACGCGACCACGATCACCCTCCTGAACGGCATCACGGTGCAGAACTACGGCGGCCTCCTCGGCACCTTCTCGACGGCCCGGACGTGCGCCGGTACCTCGGAGAGCCACTTCCTGATCGCGGGCGTCAACGTCGCCAACCAGACCTACACGCAGAACTGGAACTCGGAGGTCGTCGGGCAGACCCTCACGTTCCGGATCACGCTCGTCTCGATCGTGTCGAGCTGAGCGGGCCCGTGCGCGGGACCGGGCCCCTCACCCGCCGAGGGTGACCTTGCCCCGCTTGAGGAGCTCCTCGAGCTGGGCCTCGGCCGTCGAGGCGATCATGTCCTCGGTCGTCCGATGGGCCGCGCGCGAGTAGGTCCGCATCGTGCGACGGGCCTCCTCGCGCCGCGCCCGCGACTCCCCCATCAGCTGGTGGGCTTCCCGGTCGACCCCGGCCATCTCCCCACTGAGCCGGTCGATCTGCTCCATCACGGCGGCCCGGGCCTTCCCCTTCGCCCGCAGCTCCGCGACCACCCCGCCGGCGTTCTGGAGGCGGGCATGGACGGCCTCCATCTTGGCGTCCCGTTCCTTCCGGGTCGCGTTCAGCTCCTGCACGAGCCGGTCGACCTCGCCGCGGCAAGCCGCCACCCGCCCCTCGGCCTCCTTGCGGAGCCGCTCGTGCTCGGCGACGACCGCGACGCGGGCCTCGGCCTCCTTGAGCTCCTTGGTCCGCTCCCGCAGCCGGAAGATCAAGGCCTTCTCGTCGTCCAGGCTGAGCACCGAGGTCTGCTGCCGGTGCTCCATCTCCGCGATCTCCCGCTTCAGCTGGGCCGGGCGCAGCCGGTCGGTCGGCGGGAATCCGGCCCGGAGCTCCCGCAGCCCCGCCACCGCGGCGTCCAGGTGGCGTCGAGCGGCTTCGATGGACTTGCGGTTCGCGACGAGCTTCTGGCCGAGCTCGCCGTGCTCCGCGTAGAGGAGCTCGACCTCCGCTTGGGGAGCCTGGCGGCGGTCGTAGAGCGCCTTCTGCTCTGCCGAGAGACGGCGCATGTCGTCGATCAACGTCCGCCGCTTCTCCTCGAGCGAGCGGAACTTCGCCTCGAGCTCCCGGAGACGGGACCGGGTCGTGGCCTCCCGTTCCTCCTCCTCCTCGGAGAGCATGGCGCGAGGTGGCACGTCCGGACCGAGGCATTGGCCCCCAGAAAAGCCCTTCCGGGGCCGGCCGGAGGGTTCCCTCAGGGCCGACCGAGACGGGCGGGCCCCCGGGACCGCCGGCGCGGGCGCCCGGCGCCGCGCCCGCCGGGC
>JASHTC010000203.1 GCA_030040755.1 Thermoplasmata archaeon
CTCTACCTGAGCCACAAGTGGGTCGTCCGAATTCCTCGCCCGGTACAGCAGAAGCTCGCCCCGGGCATTCCCCTGATCACCGGCCAGCGCGTCATCGACTCGTTCTTCGGGGTAGCCAAGGGAGGGACGGCGTGCGTCCCCGGACCCTTCGGGGCCGGGAAGTGCGTGGTGGGCGACACTCCCGTTCTTCTCGGGGATGGGACCATCGTACCGGTCGCCGAGCTCTACCGGGATGCTCAACGTACGGGCGCGGTCCGCGTCGACGGCTCCGACGAGTGGGTCACGCTCCGCTCCCCTATCGAACTCGTCTCCCTCGTGGGGAACCGGCTGGTCAAGAGCACGACGACCACGCTCTACCACGGCAAGAGCGATTCCCTCGTCTCGGTTCGGACCCGAAGTGGTCGCCGGGTGCGCGTTACTCCCGTGCACCGCCTCTTCACGTTCGGCCCGGATGGCACGCTGAAGGAGAAGATGGCCCGAGAGCTTCAGCCGGGCGACTACGTCGCGTCGGTGCGCCGCCTCCCGGCCCCCGAGCGCGACCGGGAGCTCCACCTCGAACTGAGGCCGCTGAAGCGCCGCGGGAAGGCCATCCGTGTTCCGGACCAGATGTCCCCCCTCTTGGCGGAGTTTGTCGGCCTGTACGTGGCGGAGGGGTACATTCGCGGACCCGGAACCGTCGTGTTCACCAACTCCGAAGAGTCGATGCGGACCGCCTTCTTCTCCCTCGCGAAGGTTCTGTTCAACCTGGACGGGAAGCTCGAGCTCCAGGACGGCAAGACCCCGAACGTTCTGCTCATGAGCAAGCAGTTGGTCGAGCTGCTCGACCTCCTCGGCTGTGGGCGGGGCTCCAGACACAAACGGATCCCGGCCTCGGTCCTGGCCTCGAGCAATGCCACACTCGGGGCGTTCCTGCGCGCCTACTATCTCGGGGACGGCGGCTTCCACGAGGGAGAAATCGAGTTCTGCACCGCCAGCCCGGACCTTCAGACCGACCTTGCCTACGCGCTCTCCCGGTTCGGGGTCGTCTGCACGCTCGGCCGGCGAACGGTCGACGGAACCGACTATCGCCGGGTCTTCGTCCGCGGCCTTTCCAACCTAACGAGGCTGTTCGAAGCACTCCGTGACCCGAGGTCGCCGAAGGCCGCGGCGATCCAGCGCTACGTGGATTCCAAGAGGTCGACCTACACCTCGACGGACGTCGTTCCGCTGAGCCGCGATGTGATCGAGCGGATCTACCGCGCTCACCCCGATTACTCGGCCTTGGTCGACGAGGGCATCGAGATCCACAACTACCTCGGCAATGGCGAACGCATGAGCGCCTCCACGTTCCACCGGTTCCTCGGGGTTCAAGGAGGGCGAGCGCCCCTCAGCGCCGCCGAGCCCGGGGCCGTCCGCCTCGATGCGCTGCTCGACTGGCTCTACTGCGACGAGGTCGTGGAGGTCCACGCGGAGAAGGACGGGCCCTTCGACGTCTATGATGTGGTCGTTCCGGAGTTTGGCAGCAACTTCGTCGGGGGTTTCGGAGGGATCCTCCTCCACAACACCGTCATCCAGCAGCAGCTGGCGAAGTGGGCCGACTCGGACATCGTGGTCTACGTCGGCTGCGGCGAGCGCGGGAACGAGATGACGGAAATGCTGACGCTCTTCCCGACCCTCGTCGACGCGAAGTCCAAGCGCCCGCTGATGGAGCGGACGGTGATGATCGCCAACACCTCCAACATGCCGGTCGCCGCGCGCGAAGCGAGCGTCTACACCGGGATCACGATCGCGGAGTACTACCGGGACATGGGCTATGACGTCGCGCTCATGGCCGACTCGACGAGCCGCTGGGCCGAGGCGATGCGGGAAATCTCGGGCCGGCTCGAGGAGATGCCGGGCGAGGAGGGGTACCCGGCCTACCTCGGCCGCCGGGTCGCTGAATTCTACGAGCGCGCCGGTCGGGTCGTCACGCTCTCTCCCGACGGACGCAACGGCTCGGTCACGGTCGTCGGCGCGGTCTCGCCCCCGGGGGGCGACACCTCGGAACCGGTGAGCCAGAACACGTTGCGCGTCACCCGGGTCTTCTGGGCGCTCGACGCCTCGCTGGCCTCCCGTCGCCATTTCCCGTCGGTCAACTGGCTGCAGAGCTACTCGCTCTACATCAACGACCTCGAGCCCTGGTTCCGCACCAACCTCTCCAAGGACTTCGTCCCCCTCCGGCAGAAAGCCCTCGAGCTGCTGCAGAAGGAGGCGGAACTCCAGGAGATCGTGCAGCTCGTGGGCGTGGACGCGCTGCCCGAGCGCGAGAAGGCCATCCTCGACGCCGCGCGGATGATCCGCGAGGACTACCTCCAGCAGAGCGCCTACGACGACGTCGACACCTACACCTCGATCCAGAAGCAGTACCGCATGCTCCGGGCGATCCTCTCGTTCGCGGACCGCGAGCAGGAGGCCATCGGCAAGGGCGCGACGGTCGCCCAGCTCCAGAAGCTCCCGGTGCGGACCAAGCTCTCGCGCATGAAGTGGATCCCCGAGACGGAGCTCGAGAACCAGTTCAACCAGCTGGAGCTCGAAATGGGCCAGGCGGTCGGCGCGGTCACGGCCGGCGGAGGGAGCTGACGATGGCCGCGAAGGGAGCCGCGGCGGCGAAGGCCGTACCCGACGTCCCGGTCGACTACCGAACGGTCGACCGCGTCTCGGGCCCGCTCCTGTTCGTCAAGGACGTGGCGAACGCGGCCTACGGCGAGATCGTCGAGATCGCCCTCCCCAGCGGGGAGCGGCGCCAGGGCCAGGTGCTCGACTCGCGCAAGGGCCTCGCGATCGTCCAGGTGTTCGGCCCCACGATGGGGATGAACATCGAGGAGACGAGCGTCAAGTTCCTGGGCGAGGTCGCGACCCTCCCCGTCTCCGACGAGCTCCTCGGGCGGGTCTTCACCGGCCTCGGGGAGCCGCGCGACGGCGGCCCGAAGGTCGTCAGCGAGACGCGGCTCGAGATCGTCGGGAACGCGATGAACCCGTACTCGCGCGAGGAGCCGAGCGAGTTCATCCAGACGGGGATCTCGACGATCGACGCGATGAACACCCTCGTGCGGGGCCAGAAGCTGCCGATCTTCTCGGGCGCGGGCCTTCCCCACAACCAGATCGCGGCCCAGATCGTCCGCCAGGCCAAGCTCCGCAACTCCACCGAAGGGTTCGCGGTCGTCTTCGCGGCGATGGGGATCACGAGCGAGGAGGCGAACTTCTTCCTCAAGGAGTTCGAGTCGACCGGGGCGCTCGAGCGGGCGGTCGTCTTCCTGAACCTCTCCTCCGACCCGTCGATGGAGCGGGTCGTGACGCCCCGGATGGCGCTGACCGCCGCCGAGTTCCTCGCCTACGAGCGCGACCTCCACGTGCTGGTGGTGCTCACGGACATGACCAACTACTGCGAGGCTCTCCGGGAGATCTCCGCGGCCCGGGACGAGGTGCCCGGACGGCGAGGGTACCCCGGGTACATGTACACCGACCTCGCGACCATCTACGAGCGGGCCGGCAAGATCCACGGCCGCAAGGGCTCGATCACCCAGCTCCCCATCCTGACGATGCCCGCCGACGACGTCACGCACCCGATCGCCGACCTGACCGGCTACATCACCGAGGGGCAGATCTACGTCAGCCGCGAACTCCAGCGGCGGGGCGTCTACCCGCCGATCGACGTGCTGCCGTCGCTCTCGCGACTGATGAACCAGGGGATCGGCAAGACCCGGACCCGGGAGGACCACCGCGGCGTCGCGGACCAGTTGTTCGCGACCTACGCGACCGGCAAGGACCAGCGCGCGCTCTCCGCGATCGTCGGGGAGGAGTCGCTCAGCGCGGTCGACCGGCTCTACCTCAAGGCGGCGGACCGGTTCGAGACCGAGTTCACCAACCAGCGGGTGGACGAGGACCGGTCGATCGACCAGAGCCTCACCATCGGCTGGGAGATCCTCTCCGACCTCCCCGACTCCGAGCTCAAGCGCATCAAGCCCGAGTTCATCGAGAAGTACCGCCCCCGGAAGAGCGCTGCGGTGTAGGACCGGGGGAGGAGGACGACGTGCCGGCCGAAACGATCCGTCCGACCCGCCTCGAGCTGTTGCGGACCCGCCGCCGGATCGTGGTCGCACGCAAGGGCCTGAACCTGCTCAAGCTCAAGCGCACCGCGCTGATCGTCGAGTTCTTCTCGATCTCGAAGGAGGCGATGAAGCTGCGCGGCGACCTCCGGGCGCGGATCGCCCGGGGGTACGAGTCCATCCGGATGGCCGAGATGATGGAGGGGCCGACGCGGCTCGAGAACATCTCGATGCTGCTGCCGGATGTCCTCCCGGTCCAGGTCGCGACCAAGAACGTGATGGGCGTGCGGACCCCCCGGGTCGACCGGGGGGATTACCGCCCCGTCGCGGCGCCGGCGCTCCTCGACCTTCCGACCTCCGTCAACGAGTCGATCCACCACTTCCAGGGGATCTACTCGGTCGTCCTCGACATCGCCGAGAAGGAGAACGCGCTGCGCCGCCTGCTCAAGGAGATCGAGAAGACCAAGCGGCGGGCCAGCGCGATCGAGAACGTCCTGATCCCCCGCCTCCAGGGCACGGTGCGGTACATCAAGTTCCGATTCGACGAGATGGAGCGGGACTCGTTCAGCATGCTGAAGGTCGTCAAGCGGAAGATGGAGGCCGCGGAGGCCGATGCAGCCGCCGCCTAGCGCGAACTCCGCCGTGCGCCGGTTCCGTCTCGTGCGGAACCTCTCGCTCGCCGTCAAGGTCGCCGCCCTGGTCGGACTGCTTCTCTTCGTCGTGGTCTACTACGGGGGCCGGTAGTGTCCGCCGGCCCGAGCCCCCCCGCCGCGAACTTGGGGTCGATCGACGCGCTGAAGCGCGTCAAGGCGACCGAGACCGACTGGGAGCTCCAGCTCCGGGCCGCGCGGGGCAGCGCGGAGGAGACGCTCGCGCGCCTGCGGACCGAGAGCGAGGCGGCGGTCCGGGCCGCCCAGGCGGCCGCGGACGACGAGCG
>JASHTC010000204.1 GCA_030040755.1 Thermoplasmata archaeon
CCGCGGCGAGCGTGGCCCGGGCCGCTCCGCCCCCACCCAGCACGGTCAGCCGGTCCCCGGCCCACTTCCCCTCGGACCGGAGCTCGGCGAGGCGGCGCCGCGCCGCCGCCACGTCGGTGTTGTCGGCGACGATGCCGCTCGGGGACAGCGTCAGGCAGTTGGCGGCGCGGCACTCCGTCGCCGGGGCGGAGGCGCGCTCCGCGAGGCCCAACGCCGCCGCCTTCCACGGGTGCGTGACGTTGACGCCCCGGAACCCGAGGGCCCCGAGGCCGTTCAGCGTGGCGCGAAGCTCCTCCTCGGACACGATGTCGAGCGGGAGATACAGGCCGGACCGGCCGGTGCGCTCGATCCATCGCGCGTGGATCCGGGGGCTCTGGGAGTGGCGGACCGGGTGCCCCACGACCGCGAAGAGCGGGGGGACCCCCGGCGCATCGAAGAACCGACGAAGCTCGTCGACCGGAAGCTGGGCCTCCTCGACCGCCGCGGGTTCCGACTCCCCAGCCCTCCGGGCGGGGGCCGCGTACACCAGCGGGAAACCGAGACGCTTGCCCAGCGCGCGGAGCAGGGGGCCGGACCCTCCCGTGGTGAGGACGAATTGGCCCGGGGCCAGGGGGGCCGATTTCAGGCCGGGGAGGAGCTCCGTCACGGCCACGCCGGTCGCGAGGGGGACGACTACCTTGCGCACGGCGTCGGGCCCGGGCGGCTCTCGCGCCGCCGCGAGGACGACGTCGGCGGGAGTTCCCGCCGCAAAGTGGGTCGAGCGGATGGTTCGGGGCGCGGGCGGAGGGGGGTCCGCCGCTCGGGCCCGCCGGGGGGGCGGGTCCCGAGCGCTCTCGAGGTCGAGGAAGGCGAAGGGGAGGGTCGAGAGCCCCGCCAGGATGGACGAGCGCTCCTGCGGGTCGTCGGGGCCTTCCCCGCCCTCGGCCTGGGAGCGGAGGGTCGCCACCAGCGGCAGCGGGGAAGGGAACAGGTCGGCGGCTCGGCTCCGCTGGTCGGGGGGCCAGCGGTCGAAGCGCACCTCCGCGTACTGCGCGCCGGCCTCCCGAGCCCGCAGGACGTCGGCCCGGGCCTCGCGGACCGAGCGAGCCGGCACCGTGACCACGAGCGCGGGGAGAGCCGGATTCATCGCTCCTCGATCGTCTCCTCGACGGTCTGCCCGAGGTGGCGGGCCGGCGGGAGACGGACCCCGTGGACCTTCGGACCCGCCGACAGGTCGGTCGTCGCGCGGGGGCCGTTCTCGGTGGAGAGCCGCACCGACTCCGCCTCCTGCAGGAAGACGGTCCGGGCCACCCCCGCGTCGTCGGCCGTGACGACGATCATCGGGCGACGCTCGATCTTGATGCGCCCGACCCGGACCGACCGCGCGCCCCCTCCGGGCTGCGTGGCCAGGACGGCGTCTCCCGCGACCAGCTCGGCGAGATACCGGGTCGTGCCGTCCGCGAGCAGGACGTAGGAGTGCGCCGCCCCCGCGTTCACCCGGAACGGGCGGGGCCGGCTGAACTTCGACCCCGTGGCCTCGCTGGTCACGAGGAACAGGAAGCCGGCCGCGCTCCCGACCAGGAGCCCCTCCTCGGGTCGGAGCAGGGAGGTGGTGTCGACGATCACGCGGTCGCCGAGCCCGGCGGGCCCCAGCCGCACGATCGGGAGGTCGACCCAGGCGAGGTGGGCGGGCAGGGGGCCCTCGACGAGGGACTCGAGCGCGTCGACCTCCTCGGGGCTCCGCAGGTCGACGATCACGAGGTCCGCCCCGTGCTCGAGCGCCCCGAGCGCGCCCGGCACTTCGCTCGGGGAGCGGGCGATGACCCAGAGGGAGAACCGGTGGCCCCGAGCGGCGATCGCGTTCTCCAGCGGGATCACCCGGTCGGCGGTCCATTCCACGACCAAGGTACCCCCGGGAGGCGTCCGTTCGACCTCTCGGGCGAGCTCCTCCTCCGAGTCGATCCGGGCGATCGGGAGCTCCGGGGAGTCGTCGCCGGTATCGATCCGCCCGTCCTCCTCGCGCAGGACCGTCTCTCCCGGTCCGGGCACCGGCGGCGGGTGCGCGGGGAGGACGAACCGACGGAAGCCCCGGCGGCGGGCGCGCTCCAGGATCGCCGCGCGGCGGCTCGGGTCGCCGGACCGGGGGCGGATCGCGACCCGCTCTCGAGACATCCGCGCCGCCTCCTGCCTACGAGGCTCCGTGCAGACGGGCGGCGATCTGGCGGGCCAGCGGCCCCACCGGGCGGCGTTGGAAGAGGTTCCGGCCGATGCAGATCCCTCCTCCGCCCGCCGCGACCGACTCCTCGACGAGCCGAAGGAAGGCGGACTCCGGCTCGATGCGGACCCCGCCCCCGATGAGCACCGGTACGGGGGTCGTCCGGCAGAGCCGGGTGAACTCCTCGAGCGAGCCGGGGTAGCTCGTCTTGACGATGTCGGCGCCCAGGTCCGCCGCGGCCCGGGCCGCGTGGCGGAGCTCGTCGGCGGTCCCGCCGCCCTCCTTCTTGACGTAGGCCATGCAGAGGACCGGCAGCCCGAGCTGCCGAGCCTGGTCCACCGCGATGCCGAGGTCGGTGAGCATGTCCGGCTCTTCCGGCACCCCGAAGTTCACCTGGAGCGAGAGCACGTCCGCGCCGAGCCCGACCGCCTCGGCCGCGGTCGCGACCAGGACCTTACGGTTCACCCGGGGTCCGAGCCCGGTGGAGGCCGAGACATGGATCCCGAGCAGCGTCGTCGGAGCGAGGACCGGCACGACCTCGCGCACCGCGCCCTTCGTGACGATGAGCAGGTCGGTCCCCGCCTCCTGGAGCTCTTCCGCCAGCGGCGCCAGCTGCTCGAGGCCCTCGATCGGCCCCATCGTGACCGCGTGGTCCAGCGGTACCGAGAAGAGCCGTCGGGTCGGGTTCGGGAACAGGCGGCGCAGGCGGACCGTTTTTCCGTACATCGTTTTCCCTCGTTGTTCAACGTCGAGGAAGACGCCGGAGAGCGCCGGCCCACGTCCGTGCGGGGCACGTCGGGGGGGCGCCCTCCCGGCGCCTCCCGTTCACCAGAGCCAGGGGCGGACGGCCGGCCGGCCCGCCGACGGGGGCTGGCGGTCCGACCGGGGGTCCGACATCACCGGTTCCCACCTCGCGGAGCTATTTAGTCTTGTGCGGGGCGGTCCGGTTCCACTCGGCGAGGACCCCATCGACGAGCAGCGCGTGGATGCTGAACCCGCGCATCATCTGGTCCCACATCTGCCGTCGGACCTCCGGGGTCGAGGCGAACCCCGCGACGATCTGGCCGATCCACTCGCTGTGCTCGACGTCGGCCGTGACGTGGAGCCGGTAGTACTCGAGGTGGGCGTCGTCGACGTGGTAGTGCTTCTGGAAGGCGGGCAGCAGGCGGGCGCAGAGCGGGACGTTCGGCGGCTCGGAGGAGCCCGCCGCGGAGACGTAGAACGGGTTGACCCGGTTCGTGTAGAGGAAGTCGTCGATCGCGACCATCGTGCTCGGCAGGAGCGGGGCGGACTGGACCTCGGTCCGCGGGACGCCGACCCCCTCGCAGAACCGCAGCCAGAGCTCGGGGTGGCCCGGCTCCTTTCCCTTCGGGTCCCCCGCCTCCTCCACCAGCTGGTCGAGGATCATCCGACGGTACCGGTCGTTGGTGGGCTCCCACGAACAGTTCGCGAACCGTTCGGCCATCGCGATGGGGACGGTGGCGAGCCACGGGTAGAACTGCTTCACCCACGCCTGGACGAGCGGCCGGGGGGTCGCGCCCCGCTCCAGCTCGGCGAAGAACGGGTGGGTGGCGAACGGGTGGTTCGCCATCTTGTACTTCGTGAGCTCGTCGCGGAACCTCTCGCCCTCGAACCGGACCCAGGGAGGCTCGGCCATACGGCCTTCGAGCGGGAGTCGGTATTTGGTCGCCGAGGTTCCGTGCTGAACCCCCCGGGTTATGGAGACCAGCCGGGCTGAGAGCCCGTGTCCCCTCCCTCCCGGGGCGACCGCCTGGTCCCCGAATACGGCCCGCTCGCCGGCCTGCGGGTCCTCGAGTCCGCGCGGTTCGTCGCCGGACCCTGGGCGGCCACCTACCTGGGGGAGTTCGGGGCGCGCGTCATCCATGTCGAGGGTCCGCCGTTCGAGCCCCCCTACGCGGACGCGACGCGCACCCTTCGTCCGCTCGCCCCCGGCCCGCGGCCGGAGGACGCGGTCTCGGAGTCGTGGGTCCAGTACTCTCGCAACAAGCTCTCCGTCGGCCTGGACCTCCGGGCCCCCGAGGGCCGCGGCGTCTTCCTCGACCTGATCCGGGAATCCGACATCTGGATCGAGTCGTCCCGGCCGGGGACCTACGGCCGGCTCGGGCTCTCCGACGCGGAGGTCTGGGCCGCGAACCCCCAGCTGACGGTCGTCCACGTCTCGGGGTACGGCCAGAGCGGCGAGCCTTCCCGGGTCGGCGCCCCTTCCTACGACCTCACCGCGCAGGCGTTCAGCGGGTTCCTCTCGCTGCAAGGGGAACCCGACCCGGCCCCCCCGATGCGGAGCGGGACCGCGCTCAACGACACCGTCACGGGCCTCGCGGGGGCGATGGGGGGCCTGATGGGGTACTTTGCGGCGCAGCGGACCGGCCGCGGCCAAGCCGTCGACGTCGCGCAGTACGAGGTCTTCTTCATCCTCCTCGAGAACCTCGCGCTCGACTACTTCCTGCGGGGGGTCGTCCGGGGCCGGCACGGGAGCGCCCACCCGCGGCTCCACCCGTACGACGTGCACCGGGCCTCCGACGGATGGGTCGTGGTGGCGGCCCCGACGCCCGATGCCTGGCGGGAGCTGCGGCGACTCATCGGCTTCGAGGACCCCCGGTACGATGACCGGGACTACCGGCTCGCCCACCGCGAGCCGGTCGACCGGGCGATCGCGGAGTTCTGCCGCACCCGCTCGCGGGACGAGCTGGAGCGGCTGGGTCGGGCGCACGACGTGGCGATCTCTCGGGTCTACGACATCGCGGACATCGCGCGGGACCCCCACTACCTCGCCCGCGGGATGTTCCTCGAATGGGACGACCCGGTGGCCGGGCGCGTGAAGGGGGCGGGGGTCGCCCCGCGCTTCTCCGCGACCCCGGGGGGCGTCTGGCGGGGGGCCCCCTGGCTTGGGCAGGACAACGACTCCGTGCTCGGCGGGCTGCTCCGCTACCCTCCGGAGAAGCTGGCCGACCTGCGGCGCGCCGGGGTGATCGGCGAGCATCCCCCCGGGGCGGCCCCCTCGGCCCCTCCCCGCCCTCGAGCGGGGGACGGAGCGTAGATGCCGGCTCGGTCTCCGCTTCCGGACGACCCCCTCGCCGGGGAGCTGGACGCCTTCGTCCGCCAGCATCGTCTCGCCGAGCGGGGCCGGGAACTGGACCGCACGCCCGAGTTTCCGCGGGCGGAGTTCCGAGCGATGGGCGAGGCCGGATGGCTCGGGCTCACGACCTCCGCCGCCGCGGGGGGACGGGCGCTCCCGCCGTCCCGAGCGGGCGTCCTGCTCCACCGCTTGGCCTACCGGGCTGGGACGGTGTTCGCCAAGCTCGCGCTCCAGCCCGAGTTCTCCTCCGTGCTGGCCGAGCACGGGTCGCCGACCCTTCGGGAGCACTGGGTGCTTCCGCTGGCCGCGGGGCGGCGGCTGGTGGGCAACCAGCTCACCGAGCCGGCGGCGGGCTCGGACGCGCAGCGCCTCGAGCTCGTCGCCCGACGCGAGGGCGACTCGTACCTCCTCAACGGGACGAAGACCGAGGTGGCGTTCGCCGAGGAGGCGGAAGCGGCCATCGTGTACGGCCGCGTCGGGGACGATGCGACACAGGGGATCACGGCCTTCCTGGTGCCCCAGGACCTGCGCGGAGTCGAGCGCCATCGAACGGCCACCGACCTCGGGGAACGGTGGCAGCGCCGAGGCACGGTCGCCTACCACGACGTCCGGCTACCCGCCGACCACCGGCTCGGGGAGGAGGGTCGGGGGTTCGAGTACGTGCGACCGGAGCTGACCCGCGAGCGGGCGCTTCTCGCCGCCATCTACCTCGGGGTGGGACGGGCCTCCTGGGAGGAGGTGGTCGCCTACGTCGGGGCCCGGTCGGCCTTCGGCCGGACCCTCTCCGGCCACGAGGCGGTCGCCTTCCCGCTGGTGGAGGACGGGGCGCGGCTGGAGGCCGCCTGGCTCTACGTCGAACGGGCCCTCCGTCGGCTCGAGAACGGCGAGGAGGTCGATGCCGAGGCCGCGCTGGCGAAGTGGATGGCCACGGAGGTTGCGCTCCGGGCGATCGACCATGCGATCCAGTTCCACGGCGGCCGCGGGTACTCCGCGGAGCTTCCGCACGAGCAACGGTGGCGCGACGTGCGCAGCGGCGCGATCGCCCATGGCCCTTCCGAGGTCATGCACCTGATCGCCGCGCGCGCGCTCTGGCCCCGGGGCGGATAGCGAACCGGTGGGCCGGAGCGGCGACTACCCGCCGGTCCGGCGGGCCCGCGTGCCGGCACGGTCCGCGAGAGCCGCCGACAGGGACGGGATGTTCGTGATGATGAAGCGCCGCCCGCCGTGGCGGAGGAAGTCGAGCCCGGCCTCCACCTTCGGGGCCATGCTCCCTTCGCCGAATTCGCCGTGCGCGAGATGCGTAGCCAGCTGGCGGACGCTCACGCGGCCCAGCCAGTGCGGGCGGGCGCTCCCGTACCCCACGGCGGCGCCCGGGACATCCGTGACGATGGCCAACGTGTCGGCGCCCAGCTGGGTGGC
>JASHTC010000205.1 GCA_030040755.1 Thermoplasmata archaeon
GTCTCGACCGCGTTCACGCTCTCGAACGACCTCCGTCGCGACGTGGAGTTCACGATCCTCTTCGTCGCCGAACCGCCGCCGCTCGCCCGCCGGATCGACATCGTCGGCGCACGGGTCCGCTACCTGAATCCGGACGAGCGGTCGACCGCCGCTCTCTTGAAGAACGCCCTGGTCCGCGCGGTCGCCTTCCCGACCGAGTTCGAGTCGTCGCCCGGCCTCCGGGTCGGCCCGGTCGACCCCCGGGGAGCGCTCGCGACCTTCCTGACCCATCCCGGCGCGCTCTGGCTCACGGAGGAGGGCCTCCCGTTGGCGGACGGGGTCCCTCCCGGGGGGGACCTCGCCGCGGTGGTCTCCGACCCGTTCGACCCGACGGAGTCCGAGGCGGCGCAGCTGCGAGCCTCCGGCGTGCCCCGGTGCTCCGTCGGTCCCCGGAGCCTTCGGACCTCCCAGGTGATCGACCTCGTGCACGCCGAGCTCGACCGACGGGGGCCATCTCTCCCGCCCGGCGGGGCGGTCAGCCGGCCACGAGAGGGGTCAGGTTCTCCGGGCGGTGCGTGAGCGCGTCGCGCACCGAACGGGGCTTGAGGCCGCCGACCACCGCGGTCAGGCGGAGCACCTCGAGGGGTTCCGGGCGCACCCGGGTCCCGAAGACCAGCTGCTCCGGCTCTCCGAGACGCTCGCGGACGGAGGCGAGGACCCGGTCGAGGGTCCGGAGCGTCATGTTCGTCCCCCCTTCGAGATGGAGGAGGGCGGTGGCGTGCGCGGAGAGGTGGTAGTCGAGCATGCTCTCGCTCAGGGCCCGGTGGACGAGGCGCTCCGGCTCGGAGATGTGGTGCTCGCCGACGAGGAGCGTAGAGAGCCCGGACGAGCGCAGGTGGTTCTTGAGGCTGGAGAGGTCCACCGAGATCTGGGAGGGGTTCTCCACCATGTCGACCAGGCTCGCGACGAGCGAGTGGAGGTAGGCGTTGCGGACCTGGAAGACCCGGTGGACCGGCAGCGACTCGAACCGCCGCAGCTTCTCGTTCGCGAGCGCGACCAGGAGGCCCCCCATCGACTCGAGGGTCTCCACGGTCGCCTCCACGTTCTCCCGGCGTCCGGAGTTCGTCTCGAGCTCCACGTGGAACGGCAGGAACACCACCGGGACCGCGAGGGTCTCGGTCTCCCGGAGCTCGCGCGACAGGAACGGCAGGAGCGCGCTGCCGGTACCGCCCCCGAGCCCCGCGAGCAGGAACACGATCTCGAAGGGGCGCAGGCGGCGGAGGATTTCCTCCTTCCCGTCCTCGGCGGCTCGCAGGACGACCTCCCGGTCTCCGCCGCTCCCGCGTCCGCGCAACTCGCGCTGACCGAGGAGGATCTTCTCCGCGACGCCGGTCGCCATCAGGTGCTTGGCGTCGGTGTTGACGGCGAGCGCGTGGACCCCCGGGATGCCCAGGGTCAGGAGGTCCTGGACGGCTTCGCTACCGGCCCCGCCGAGGCCCACGACCGCGACCGACGGCGTGGCGGCGAGCGAGGCCCAGTCGTTGGGAGTGGGAAGGGACGTCATCGGCTCCTCCGACCCTCGGTCAGGGCGGGGGGGAGCCCTCTGCCGCGAGCGCCTCTCCCTCGCGACGGTGCGGTCGCGTCGCGCCGAACTGTTCGAGGCGGCCACGAATGTACTCGCGGACGGCCGAGCGGACCGCGTCGTCGACGCTGACCGAGTTCCCTTCGCGCACGAACGCTTCGAGCCGGTTGTTGTCCTGGCGCGAGAGCTCCACCACGACCTTGCGCACGTTCTGCGGGGGGAGGTGGAGCTCGATGTACTGCTCGAGCGCCTCCCGGATCGTGTCGGAGATCGTGGGAGACCCTTGGACCTCCTGGATCTGCTTGAGCTTCTCGATGAGCTCTTGCGGAATCCGTACGGTCACCCGCTCGGATGTGTCGACCATGCCCGTCAGACAAGACCCCCATCTTTGTCTGACGATTGACATATTCCGGCGGTGGTATTTGAACACCGCACATCCTTCGGCGCCTTCCGGTGCCCGCCCGCGTGCTCGAGGGGCGTCCGAAGCGGTAGCGGCTTCTTGGGGAGGGAGCGTGTAGGGCCGCTCGCCCTCCGGTCGCCCGGGCGGGCGGTGGCGCGAGTCGGGCGCCGCCCGCGCTCGCGCGCCCCCGGAGGAGCGACGGACGCCGACGCATGGTCGCCCTCAGCGTAGCCGACTGGATCCTCGTCGTGGCCGCGCTGGCATTTTCGTGGAGCATCGGGGCGCACTACACCGGTGCCTGCATGGGGATGGCCCACGCAGCCGGTGCGGTCACTCGGCGGGAGGCCCTCGTGTGGATGGCCGTCTTGACGGCGGCCGGGGCCGCGATCGCGAGCGGCAAGGTCGTCGGGAACATCGGGCTCGACCTAGTCGGCGCCTCGGAGCTCTCGGCCGTCTCCGCGGCCGCGGTGGTCGCGACCGCGTTCGCGCTCACCACCGCCTACAATTACCTGAAGGTCCCCACCTCGACGATCCAGATCTTCGTCTTCTCGCTCATCGGGGTGGCGCTCGGCGCGGGGATCCCCGTCCACTGGGCCCACGTCGAGGGCCTGGTGGAGATCTGGGTGGCGGCGCCGCTCGCGGCGGTCGGGCTCGGCTACCTGCTGACGCGCCTGCTCTCGCTCCGCGGCACGGGGATGGAGCGCCCCGTCGCCGGGTCGAGATGGAGCTCGCCGGCGGTCGCCCTGCTCGTGGCGATGGCGCTCGCCGCCTCGTTCGCGATGGGCGCCAACGACGTGGCGAACGCCACGGCCGTGTTCGTCTCGACGCGCCTCACGGACATCCTGCTCGCGGGGGTCATCGGGGGAGTCGCCCTCGCGGTCGGCGTGGTGAGCTGGGGCGGCCGCCTCCTGTCGGCCGTCTCCTTCGACATCGTCCGCCTCGACCGTCGCATGGCCATCGCCGCCCAAGCCGCGCAGGCGACCGTCATCCTCGTGGCGGTTGTGCTGGTCGGGGCGTTCACCTCGATGAACCAGGCGCTGGTCGGAGGGATGGCAGGAGCCGGCCTGGCCCGCGGCCAGCGGACCATCCACTGGCCCACGTTGCGGGGGATCCTCATCGGCTGGGCCGTCGGTCCCGCCTCGGGGCTCCTCGGGGGCTTAGCCTGCATCGACGCCCTGATCCGCCTCGGACTGCCGCGGTAGGCCCCACCGGTCCCCCGGGGGCTCCGGCCGACGAAGCCAAGTGAGGCGAGTCGTCTCCCGAGCCGATGCCCCGCCGCGCCCCTCC
>JASHTC010000206.1 GCA_030040755.1 Thermoplasmata archaeon
TGGATGACCCCGCTGGCGTTGCCGATCGTGACCCGGGCCCCGACGATCGGGAGATGCGCCGACGTCGTGACGTTACCGGTCACCACCCCGCCGGTCAGACCGGCGCTGGCGTTGGTGAACGTGTTGGGGTGGACGAAGACCTGGGACTGGGTGAAGTTGTAGCCGTCGTAGAGGATGCTGTAGTTGTAGACACCGGGCGTCACGTCGGGCAGGTCGAACGTTCCGCCCGCGTCCGTCACGACGCTGACCTTCGCGAGCCCGCTCGGACCCCAGAGGACCGCCTGCGCGCCCGGGATGACCGGATCCTCGCTCGGGACGAACGTCGTGTTGTTCGCGACGTTCCAGTAGACGGTCCCGGCGACGGTCGAGCCGCCGACGTTGATCGTCTGGACGAGGGTCGGCGGGTGCAGGTTGAAGCCGAGCGCGGCGGGCACGTAGACCTTGACCGACCGGATCAGGATGTTCCCCTGCTGGGAGAGTCCCTGCAGCGTCCCGGTGGTGATGTTCACGGTGTCGTTCCCCGGCGGAAGGACGAGGGAGAAGTTGCCGCTCGCGCCGGTGAAGGTCGTCATGTGGGGGATGCCCCACTGGTCGGAGACGGTCACGCGGACCCCCGTCACCGGGGTGCCGTCCGGGAGCTGGACGGTGCCGAGCATCGTCTCTCCGGGGTAGTACTCGAGCATCGATTCGCCGCCCTCGAAGTACCGGATGGCCGAGGTGTTCGCGACGGAGCCGTTGACCGCGGCGGCCATCGCGACCGCCGTCGGGGTGTTCTCGGCGAGGCAGTTCGTGTCGGCGGCGTCGTCCGCCTGGGTGGGGCAGTAGAAGGCGGTGTGGTAGACGACCTCGAAGTGCTGGAGCATCCAGCCGGGCTCGATCGGGGAGTCCGCGAGGTTGGAGGAGAGGCCGGGGATCCCCCCCGCCTGGCCGATCTCGGTCCCGTTGTAGCCGAAGTAGGTGCGGTAGATCATCGACTGGTAGAACGGCGAGAAATAGTTCACGGTGTAGTTGACCGCCGACACGGTCGCGGGGACGTCGCCGAGCGGGTAGGTGTCCCCGTCCGAGCCGAGGACCGTGACGTTGAAGAAGGAGGTCGGCAAGCCCGCCCCGTTGATGACCCGGCCGGTGAGGTCGGCCGGCGCGTAGTAGATCCCCGTGTCCTGCCCCGAGAAGGGGATCAGGCGGCTGTCCGCCAGGTCGTAACCGATCGTCCATCCCGTGTAGGACTGGATGTCGTCGTAGACCTGGGCGAGGCTGGACAGGGTCAACGTGTCCGCGAGGAAGTACGAGACGGCGAGGTACATCGCGTTGTCCGCCGTGATCGTGGACGCGTCGACCGGCAGGTACTTGCCGGGGTGATTGATGACGAGCGTGAGGTCGTTGCTCTCGTTCACCATGAGGTTGTGGAGCTGTCCCACGTTCACGCCGTCCGCGGCGAGGATCGCGTTGAGGCCCGCGGGGAGGTAGATGTGGCCGCTCTCGGTCTGCTCGGCCTGCAGGAGCGTCGTCGCGAGCACGGCGATGGCGAGCGATTCGTTCTGCGCGAGCAGGAACTGGCCGGCCGGGTCGATCCCGTTCTGGAAATTGTCGGCGACGCTCGGATGCTGGCCCTGGTCGATGGTCTGGAACCCGTAGTCCCACCAGCTGATGACCGCGGGACGTTGCGGCGGCGGTAACGCGGTATCCTGCGTGGCGAGCCAATTGTAGCCCGCGCTATCGTACTGGTCGGGGGTGTCGATGCTGGTACCGGCCGCTCCGAAGTAGACCGACGAGCCGAGCGAGGAGTTCGGCTGGAGCCAGGAGGGCAGGGAGTCCTCGACCTGGCTCGCGAACGCGCCCTTGTTGTTGCCCGCGATCCCCGCATCGATCGAGAGCCAGATGTTCGGCAGCAGGAGGCCGATGACGACCAGCATGATCAGTACGTGGCGGGCCTTGAACGACCGGCGGAACGCGGAGAGCTGGCTGCGCCGGTCGGAGAGCGAGGCGACCGTGCGGCGAAGCTCCGGATACCCCGCGATGTCGAGCGCCCGCGTGAGCCCCTCGGCCGGCAGGAGGGCGAACGCCGGCGAGCCGAGGAGGAGGAACTTGGCGGCGGAGATGGGGAGCGCGATCGACAGGACCGCGAAGATCAGGAAGGCGACGATCGCCCGGGGGAACTTGCGCCGGATGAGCTGGTAGACGAAGATCCCGACGCCGACGAAGGCGAGGAAGAACGTGATCACCCCGTAGCTGATGACGAGCTCGTCGATCGACGGCGCCTGGGCCTCCGCGACGGTGGAGTAGATCAGGCTCTTGACGAAATACCCCTGGCCGGTGATGATGTTGTTGAAGTCGGCGGGACTGACGACCGCCAGGGCCGCCCCGGCGAGGACGACCAGTCCGGCGAGGGCGGGGAGGGAGATCACCCAGGGGACGTCCCGCATCAGCATGAAGGGCAGCAGCAGGAGCAGGGTACCGAAGAACAGCAGGAGGGGGAGCTCGAACCAGACGACGAACTGCTGCTGGACCACGTAGTAGGGGATGGCCATCGGGAAGCCGACCAGCCCGACGATCCAGGCCGAGAGGTAGAGCGAGAACGAGTCGATCCGGCGGATCCGCTCGGCGATCACGAGGATGAGGACCGAGAGCGCGATGACGACGACCGCGTAGGTGTACCCCTGCCAGGCGAGCGCGAGCGCCCCGAGGCCCACCCCCGTGAAGACCGCCCATTTGACGGCCGTACGTTCGTAGACGAAGAACGCGCGCACGCCGGCGACGATCTGCCGGCGGTCGCGGTAGCGGGCCACGTACCGATGCGTCCCGACGGCCTTGAGCGTCCGGATCCACGAATAGAGGACGACCAGGATGATGAACGTGTAGAACGACAGGTAGTTCGCGTAGCCGAAGATCGACGAGTCGATGCTCGCGGGGATGAACGGGAAGATCACCGCGGCGATGAGGCCCATCCGGCGCGAGCTGAGCTCCTTGCCGATCAGGTAGATCGGGAAGACGCTCAACGCCGCCCAGAGGGGTCCCTGGAAGTCGAGGAACCAGGCCGCCGCGTTGACGGCGCTCCCGCCGAAGAGCGGGGCGAAGACGATGCCGAGGACCGCGTTCATCCAGTCGAACAGCGGCTCCCGCGGGTTGTTCTCCCCGAACGGGAACTTGAGCATCGGGTCGTGGATCAGGTTCGTGTGGGTCTGGATGATGTAGGTCATCACCCGCGAGTGGTAGTACGAGTCCGACCCCCCCGCGTAGGAGTAGAGGGCCCCCCACTGCTGGATGATCGGGTAGGTCCAGATCGTCCGGATCGCAAACGCCACCGCGAACGCGGCCACCAGGATGGCCAGCGTCCAGCCGTTCCGGCGCCACCACTCGGAGCTCGACTGCATCGGGGACCGGCTCTCCCTGAACCGGCGGGCGCGAGACCTGGGGGCTGTATAAATAGGCTACTCTCGGGAACGAGAGAAGGAGGCGCGGCGGAGGCTTACCGGCCGTCCGGAGGGTCCCAGACCCGGAACCGGTAGAAGTACCGGCCGTCCCCGATGTCGTAGGTGTCGACGCGGACCGTCTGGCCGATCCGAAGCTCGTTCCACGGTCGGCCGTCGATCCGACCGAACAGCCGGAGCGGGGCCCCGTCGAGGTCGACCAGCCCGACCGCGAACGGCACGTCGGACTCCATCCCCAGGGGCGCCCCCGCTAAGACGGCGCTGAAGGCGTAGATGCGGCCGACCTCGGGCAGGTCGACCCAGTCGAGCTGTTCGGTGTGGCAATCGGGGCAGGCGACGCGCGGGGGCCAGTGGAGCGTGCCGTCCTTCGGGCACCGGGTCGTCGAGAGCCGCCCCGCCCGGAGGCGGTCGTAGAACGCCGAGAGCCGGGTCTGGTCCGCGGTGTCGAGCGGGAAGAAGTCGAGCAGGAACGGGAGCTTCTCCCGGGACCGGGTCTTCGGTTCCCGGTCGGGGGGGGAGGAGGCGACGGGCTCGGCCGCCGGGGTCGGTGGGTCGGTCCGGCCCGGGGCGGGGCGCCGGGGGCGACTGGCCGCGCTCATGCCGCCCCGCCGCGCTGGTAGATCATGATCGAGTGGACGTTGGCGCTCCCCGAGAGGTTGTGGACCATCGCCCACTCGGGGTCCGGGACCGCTCGCGCCGACGGGACCTTCCCCTGGAACTGCTGGACGACCTCGACCGCCTGCGCGACCCCCGTCGCTCCCAGCGGATGTCCGCAGCCCAGGAGGCCCCCCCGAGGGTTGACGACGAGCTGGCCCCCGATGTCGCCCTGCCCGTCGGCCGCGAACCGCCCCCCCTGCCCGGCGGGGCACCAGCCGAACATCTCGTACTCGACGATCTCCGAGATGGTGAAGCAGTCGTGGACCTCGGCGAAGTCGAGGTCGTGCGGGCCGATGCCCGCGCGACCGAACGCCTCCCGCGCCGCCTCCCGCAGGCCGACCCAGTCGGTCAGCGAGCCCGCGTGGGCGAGGTTGTGGAAGTTCGAGTGCTGGCCGGTTCCCCGAACCCAGGCGGGCGTATCGGTGTACCG
>JASHTC010000207.1 GCA_030040755.1 Thermoplasmata archaeon
CTGTACCTCCTGGATGAGCCGTCCGCCTACCTCGACTCGGACGAACGGATGGCGATGGCGCGGCTCATCCGGCGGCAGGTAGAGCGACAGGCGGTCAGCGCGCTCGTGGTCGACCACGACGTCTACTTCCTCGACCTCGCCTGCGACTCGCTGATGGTCTTCCGACCGGAGGGGGCCGCGGAGACCGAGAGTACCGCCGGACGAGGCGACGGCCCGTTCCCGATGCGCGAGGGGATGAACCGTCTCCTGAAGACGGTCGACATCACCTTCCGACGGGACGCGGAGACCCTGCGCCCGCGGATCAACCGGGAGGGTTCCGTCCTGGACCGCGAGCAACGCGGGAAGGGCGAGTACTACTACGAGGCCGCGGCTTGAGGCGGGGAGATCTCTCGGCCGCCCCGAACGGGCTACCCTTCCCCCTCCGGGGAGAGCGGCATGACCGCTCGCGGTTGATAAGGGAGGGCGGGCTATCGGTGCGCCATGGCGCTTCCTAGCGCCCCGTTGCAGATGGGTCCCCCGACCTGCCGACAGTGCGGCCAACCGATGGAGCGGGGCTTCATCCAGGGGGACACGAATACGGCGGCGCCCGCGTCGATCCTGTGGACCCCGTCGTCCAACGCGGACGCGGAAGAGCTGGCCCCCATCCCGTTCTGGAGCTGCAGTGAACCGCCACGGTTTCTCGCGTACCGATGCGAGCGTTGTGGGATCCTCGAGGTAGCTTACCGGCATCCTCTCCGGGATGATGAGTGAGGACGTCCCCGCGCGGGGGGCCCGTACCCAGGTCCCGTGCCCGCGGGGCGCTCGTTGCCCCGGCAGGGGGCTCCTTAGATGGCCGGCGTCACGGCCGCTCCCGGCGGAGAGGTCATCGCTTGGACCGACTTGACGACCGCGCGGCGACCAACGTGCCGGCGGGTGAGCTAGTGTCGGGCCACCGAGTTCGGACCCGCGAGTCCGACCCACGGGTCCTACCACCCGGGGTGCGCCGGACGGTCGGCGACCGTCGCCGGTGCGGGGCGACATGGGCTGGCCGCCCGGACGGGCCGCCGCGCTGACTCGCAGAAGGGACGACGCCCAGGGGCGCATGCTCCCTCTCCCGGCGCGGGCGACCGGGGGCCCTACCTACATGTACCAGTACCAGGCTCCGCACCGGCGGGGGACGACCGGCTGGCGGTGGACCTTCGGGGGCGCGCACGTCATCGCCTCGGGCCTCCGGGAGCGCGGCGGGCCCGGATGCGGGTGAGGAGGGAGGCCGACCTACCGTGAGCCCATCCTCCCGCCCGGAGGGCGACTTCGGAGGCGGGCATCCTCCGCCGCCGGTCCTGGACGCCTGGCGCCGATACCGGGCCCACGGGAAGATATCGTACTACGTGGTGGGATTCTACCTGATCCTGCTCGCGGTGGCGGTGCTGGTGATCCACGCCCCGACCTCCGAGCCCTGGCTGATCCCGCTGCTGGCGTTCGTGATCCTGCTCTTCCTCGTGCGGTACTTGTCCACCTCCTACACCATCGACAGCGAGTACCTGCGGGCCTGGCGCCTCCTCGGAGGACAGCGGGCGCGTCTGAAGAACGTCCGCCGGATCGAGTACGCGAGCTTGCGGGACCTGAGCGCGACCGGGTTCTGGGGCTCCTGGGGGTGGCGGGGCCGGATGTGGAGTCCCCGAATCGGCCGCTTCGACTCGATCTACACCGAGACGTCCGGTCTCCTGGTGACCGCCGGGGACGTACCCCTGTTCATTTCGCCGGTCCACCCCGAGGCGTTCGCTCAGGAGCTCTCACGGCGCGTACGTTCCGTCGGGGGGCGCCTATTGAGCGACGACGCCAGCTCGTAGCGGCGGCCGCCCCGGGGGAGCCGCGGCCTAGTAGCCGGACGGGGGCGAGCCCGAGGTCGATGCGGTGGACGCCTCGAGCTTCTTCAGCGCGCGTCCCCTCAACGCCCGTCCGATGATGCCGAAGATGATCGCAAAGACGAGGACGAAGATGATGATGTAGACGAGCGCGTTCACCAGATTGCTCGAGAAGTCGAGGTAGCCGAACTGCTGGATGAGTAGCGCGAGCGCGATGCCGAACACGGCGCCGCTCCCCGCCCCGGACGCTCCTCCCGCCATCTACGATCCTCCCGAGGGGGGCGACGCGTCGCCCGCCGGGGGCGTCGAATCCGCCGGGGCCGGACCCCCTCCCCCCGTCGAGGGGGGCGGGGTCGTCGCGGGAGCGATCGCCGCGGGGCCGCCCGACGGCGGGGTCGCCGCGGGCTGCTTCGGGACCTTCATGCGGCCCAGCGCGGCGACCTCGTAGATCTCGAGGATGAGCAGGAGGATGAGGACGATGTTCACGATCGTCAGGTGGTCGGTCGCTTGGATCCAGACGAAGAAGCTCTGCGAGTAGAGCGTCGTGCCGTTGTTCGACAGCGTGGCGACGATCTCGTAGACGCCCTCGTAGATGTACCGGTTCTGGGTGAAGTCCGAGCTGAGGGTGTAGCTGTTCGGTCCGAGCTTCAGGAACGCGCCGGAGCTCGTACCGATCGCGGTGCCGAAGAAGAGCAGCTGGATCTCCGCCTGTGTGACCGTGAGCCCGCCCGTTCCGGTGGGTGTCCAGGTGAAGGCGGTCGAGAAGGCGCCGCTGAAGTTCGTGACGATCGCACTGCCCACGGTGCCGTGGTTCGCGATGTTCACCCCGTCGAACAGGATGGTCGCGGTGAGCGGCCCGGAGCTGGCCGCCCGGACCGGGGGAGGCAGGGCCGGCGAGGTCGCGAGGACGAAGAAGGCGAGGAGGGCCAGAGTGACTGCCACCGTCAGGTAGCCGAACGTCCGGCTGCGTCGAGCGACCGTCACGGGTAGGGCCCTATCCGAATCGGGGTAAAGAACCTACCGAATCGGGCCGTTCAGTACTTCGGCATCGACGGGTCGATGTGGTCCGCCCAGGCGAGCAGTCCGCCCTTGAGGTTCCGGACGTTCTGGAACCCGAGGTCGAGCAGGAGCCGGCTCGCCTGCGAGGAGCGCTGGCCGCTGCGGCAGTAGACGACGACGTGCCGCGCCCGGGTCAGTTCGCTCACGCGGTTCGGGAGCTCCCCCCGGGGGATGAGGGTGGCCGTCGGAAGGTGCGCGATCTCCCACTCGGGCGGGTCGCGCACGTCGACGAGCATGGGCGGGTCGGCCGAGGCGAGCTCGTCCCGGAGTTCCTCGGGGGTGATCTCGGGGACCCCCGCCGCATTCCGCGGGGCCGAGGCGGTGGGAACGCCGCAGAACTGCTCGTAGTCGATCAGGCCCTTCTGGGTCGCCTTCGGCGAGCAGAGCACGCAGTCCGGGTTCTTCCGGAGCTGAAGCTCCCGGAAGCTCATCGCGAGAGCGTCGAACAGGAGGAGCCGGCCGATGAGCGGCTCCCCGAGGTCGAGGAGCAGCTTCACCGTCTCGGTCGCCTGCATGATCCCGACGATCCCCGGAAGGATCCCGAACACCCCGGCCTCGGCGCACGACGGGACGAGGTCGGCGGGCGGGGGCTCCGGGTACAGGCACCGGTAGCACGGGCCCCGGCGCGCGTCGAAGACGCTCGCCTGGCCTTCGAAGCGGTAGATGGAGCCGTAGACGTTCGGCTTCCCCAGGAGGACGCAGGCGTCGTTCACGAGGTAACGGGTCGGGAAGTTGTCGGTACCGTCGACCACGACGTCGTACGGCCGAAGGATCTCCATCGCGTTGGACGAGCGGAGCGGGGCGTTGTGGAGGTTGACCTTAAGCGCCGGGTTCAGGCCCTCGAGCCGCGCCTTGGCGACCTCGAGCTTCGGCCGGCCGACGTCCTGGGTGGTGTAGAGCACCTGGCGCTGGAGGTTGGAGACGTCCACCGCGTCGAAGTCGACGATCCCGATCTCCCCGACCCCGGCGGCGGCCAGGTAGAGCGCCGTGGGGGACCCGAGCCCCCCGGCCCCGACGACCAGGACCTTGGAACGAAGGAGCTTCTTCTGGCCCGCGACGCCGACCTCCGGCAGCAAAAGGTGGCGGCTGTAGCGGACCAGCTGGTCCCGCGAGAGCGGCGCGTCGGAAACGGCCGCCGAGGCCCCCCCCGCGATCGCCGGTACGATGGCGACGACATCCCCGTCCCGGGTCGGGGTCGCTCCCCGCTGGAGGTGACGGATGTCCTCGTCGTTGAGGTAGACCGAGACGAAGTTGCGCAGCTCCCCGCCGGGCGTGAAGAGGTGCTTCTGGAGCTTGGGGTAGCGCGAGGCGAGGCTTCGGACGACCGCGTCGACGGTGTCCCCCTCGACGGGGACCTCGGCGTTCCCCTCGGCAAACGCCCGGAGGGGCGTCGGGATCTGGACCGTCGTTCGGGTCATGGTGTTCCTTCTTCCCCGAGCAGGCTCTTAGGGGTTCGCTTACCGCGCGACCAGTCCGTGGTTCTCGGAATCACCAGCGGGATCGGGACGAAGACCCCGGAATCCGGATCGAGCTCAAAGGCCCCGAGGGGTCCGGCGGCCTTCTCCGTGATCCCGAGCACTAGGTAGGAATACCAGGGCCAGGCGTGCTCGCGGTCGAACTCGGAGGGGACCGCCGGGTGATCCGGGTGCGAATGGTAGAATCCTCCCACGGCCCGTTCCTGGCCGGCGAGGCGCCCCTCGACCTCGAGCAGCTCCTCCGGACGGATCACGAACCGACGCCGGCGTTCCCCGTCGAACTCGTTCCGCGCCCGTTCGACCGCGAGGACCCGTCGTGGGGCCCCGTCGGGCTCGCCCGCCCGCACGACGAGGAACCCGCAGCACTCGTCCGGGTAGGTCGCGCGGGCGTGGGCGCGGATCGCCCGGACCTGCGAACCGGAAAGCTCCACCGGCCTCATGGGCCCAGCCCCTCGGTGCCGCGATCCGGCAGGAGCGTGACGATAACCGAGCCGGGGGCGGCCCGGCCGAGGTCGAGCGCGACCGTGACGGCCGCCCCCGCCGAGGGTCCGACGGCGAGGCCCTCGACCCGGAGCAGCTCGGCCTGGACGCGTTGCGCGTCCTCGGTCTCGACCCGCCGGGTCTCGTCGACGTACCGTGCGTCGTAGGTGGAAGGGCGCAGGGCGGTGGGCAGATGCTTCAGTCCCTCGAGCCCGTGCAACGGCCCGGTCGGTTCGACGCCGACCACGCGGACCGCGGGATTCCGTTCCTTGAGGAACCGACCCGTCCCGGAGATCGTGCCGCCGGTTCCGACCCCGGCCACGAGCACGGTGACCCGACCCCGGCTCTGCTCCCAGATCTCGGGCCCCGTTCCCCGATAGTGAGCCATCGGGTTGGCCGGATTGTTGTACTGGTCCGCGTAGAAGTACTGCTCTGGGTGGGTCTCGGCGTCGTGCCGGGCCCGGCGCTGCGCGCCGTCCGTCCCTTCCCCGCGGTCCGTGAGGACCACCTCGGCGCCGAGGGCCCGGAGTCGGTCGAGCCGGGCGGGATTGGCGTTGCGGGGCACATACAGCCGAACGGGGAACCCGAGCCGGGCCCCGAGGGTGGCGTAGGCGACCGCGGTGTTGCCGCTGGAGGCGTCGAGCAGGCACCGGCCGGCCCGCAGTTCCCCCCGTTGCAGCGCGTCCTCCACGATGGAGGCTGCGGCCCGGTCCTTGACCGAGCCGGAAGGGTTCTCGAACTCGGCCTTGGCCCAGAGTTCGAACCCGCCGCCGACGCTCCCCACCATCCGGTGGAGGTCGAGCAGGGAGGTGTGTCCGACCGAGTCGAGCGCGGCCCGCACCGAGGGGCCCGGATGAGCGAGGTCGCTCCCGGTAGGGCTCACTGCAGCTGGATCAGATGCGTACACCGGAGCCCCCCGCGGCCGATCGAGTCCTCCAGAGCGACTCCGGCTTCGCCGAGCAGGGCTTCG
>JASHTC010000208.1 GCA_030040755.1 Thermoplasmata archaeon
GGCAGCCTGCGCGACCCGGAGGTGATCGCCGCCGCCGAGAAGGCCGGGATGGCGATGTACTTCACGGGCTGGCGGGTGTTCCGCCACTGAGCGGGGCCCGCCGCGCGAAGTAGCGGCGGAGCATCCCGCGGAACTCGACCGCGCCGAGCGGGCCGACCTCGCGCCCCTTCTCCTGCCCGGAATCGACGAACAGGTAGGTGGGGACGGCGTGGATCCCGTACGACCGGGTCACGTGGGCGGACTCGTCGATGTTCGCCGAGGCGAACTTGATCCGACCGGCGAGGCGGTTCGACAGGTCGACGAACACGGGCTGCGTCAGGCGGCACGGGACGGACCACTCGGCGTAGAAGTCGACGACCACCGGCAGCGGCGAGTGGATGACCTCGACCTCGAACGTCTGGTCCGTGACCGGTACAGGTCCCGTCAGCTCGAGCAACGCGGCCCCGAGCGGTTCGACTTCGACCTCCATTTTAACCCCTCGGTTCCTGTCGCGGCGGTCCGTGAGGCCCGCGCGCACCGCCGTTCCTCCCCTGCCGGTGTCCGCCCAGGTCGCGCCGGCGCTGCTCGCTTGGTTCCGCGCGCACCGGCGTCCCCTCCCGTGGCGAGCGGACCGCGACCCCTACCGGCGCTGGGTCGCCGAGGTCCTCCTCCAGCAGACCCGCGTGGCGCAGGCCACGCCGTACTTCGAGCGGTTCACGGAGCGATTCCCGACGCTCGAGGTGCTCGCCCGCGCTTCCCCCGAGGAGGTCCTGAAGGCCTGGCAGGGCGCGGGGTACTACGCCCGCGCCCGCCATCTCCACGAGGCGGCCCGGCAGGTCGTTCGGGACCGGGCCGGGCGGCTCCCGACGACCGTGGCGGAGTGGGAGGAACTGCCGGGCGTGGGCCCGTACATGGCGCGGGCCCTCACGAGCCTCCTGAGCGGGTCGCCCGTCGTCGCGCTCGAGGCGAACGGCGTCCGCGTGGCAGCCCGGTGGACCCGGGAGGAGGGGGACACCGATTCCGCTCGGGTCCGACGACGCCTGGTCGAGGCCCTGGAGCGCGTCCTGCCCGCGGAGGCGGCGGGCGAGTTCAACGAGGCGTTGATGGAGCTGGGCGAAACGACGTGCCGCCCGGTCGCTCCGTCCTGTCCCGAGTGCCCGGTCCAGTTCGGGTGCCGCGCGGCCCACGAGCTGTCGGACCCCTCCGTCCTTCCCCGTCGGTCGAGGGCTCGGCCCAGGCCGCACGTGCGGGCGGCCGTCGTCGTGCTCGAACAGGACGGGAGATGGCTCGTGCAGCGACGGCCGCGCGTCGGCTTCCTCGGAGGGTTGTGGGAGTTCCCGGGCGGCAAGGTCGAGCGCGGGGAGTCGCCGCGGAAGGCCGCCGTGCGTGAGCTGCGGGAGGAGACCGGCGTGCGCGCTCCCCCGCTCCGACCGGTCGCCGTCGTTCGCCACGCCTACAGCCACTTCTCGGTCGAGCTGCACGTGTTCCGGGGGACCCTCCCCGCGGGCCGCCGCCCGGACCTTGCGGAAGGCCGCCGGTGGGTCACCCCCGCGACGTTCGCCCGCCTCCCCATCCCGAAGGCGACCGAGAAGATCGTCCACGGGCTGGGGGCGGGTACAGCTTCCCGGGGTTCAGGATCCCGTCCGGGTCGCACGCGGCCCGGACCGTCCGCAGCAGGCGGACGGCGACCGGCCCGACCTCCTGCTCGAGGAAGGCCCGCTTGAGCTGGCCCACGCCATGCTCGGCGCTGATCGTCCCGCCCAGGCGGAGGGCCGCCGCATACAACGCACGCCGGATCCGCCCGGCGGCGGCCGAGGTCGGGTCGACGACGATGTTCGGATGCAGGCTCCCCTCGCCCAGATGGGCAAAGGTGTGCACCCGGACCCCCTCCCTCCGGGCGATGCGGCGCATCGCCCCCAGCAGGTCATCGACCCGGGCAGGCGGCACGGCCACGTCCTCCCGGATCCGTGAGCCGAGCTGCTCGTCCATCACCCGCCCGCTCTCCCCCCGGAGGTCCCACAACCGGTCCGCGTCGGGAAAGACCTGGAGGCGGCCCCGCACCCGGTGCCGAGCGAGGACCGCGCGGACCCTCCGCGTGCGCGCGTCGGCTTCCGCCGCATCGCTCGCTTCGATTTCCAGCAACAGGAGCGCGCTGCGTCCGGCCCACGGCGCCCCCCGCTCGTCCGCGAGACCGCTCGCGGAGTACCGGTCGAGGTACTCCACCGCGGAGAGGCCGGTCTCGGGGACCTGGGCGAGATGCACCGCCAGGGCCCCCAGCCGCGCGCCGGGTGGGAGGGGAGCGACCAGCCCGCGCAGGACCGGCGGCCTCGGCGCGAGCCGGACGGTGACCTCGGTCGCGATCCCGAGGGTCCCCTCGCTCCCGATGAACATCTGGAGCAGGTCCGGCCCGACCGAGCGCTTCGCGACGCGGCTCCCGAGTCGCACGCGCTCGCCGGTCCCGAGGACGACCTCGGCCGCGCAGACCCACCGACGGGTCGGGCCGTAGCGGAACGAGCGCGGGCCGGAGGCGTTCGTGGCGAGGTTGCCGCCGATCGTGGCGGTCTGCCAGGAGCCGGGGTTCGGCGGGTAGAACAGCCCGTGGGGGCGGACCGCGTCCTGGAGCCGGGCGTTGACCACCCCCGGCTCGACCCGGGCCCACCGACCCTCGGCCGAAACCTCGCGGACTGCATCCCAACCGCTCAGGTCGACCACGACCGACCCGTCCGCCGGGACCGACTCTCCGTCGAGCGACGTGCCGCCCCCGCGGGCCACGAGGGGGACTCGATGTCGGCGGGCCCACCGGACGAGCGCGACGACGTCCGGCGCATCGCGCGGTGCGACGACGGCGACCGGGTGGCCCGCCAGGTGCGAGCCGTCGTGGCCGGCCGCCTCCAGCGCCACCGGCTCGACGGAGACTTCGCCGCGGAGGCTCCGGCCGAGCGAGCGCCGTGCTTCGGAGGGTCGCACGCCGGGGGAGGGGACCGGGACGGCTTACCGTTGAGGGAGGCTCGGTCCGAACCGCTCCTCTCCGCGACCGACCGCCTCGACGGTCGAGATCAGGTCCCGGATCCCGAACGGTCGGTACAGGATGCCCCGCACGCCGGCGGAGCGGGCGCGCGCCTCGAAGGTCGCGCTCCCCGCGTGGGCGATCATCAGCGGCCGCGCCCCCGGCTGGCGCTCGCAGGCGAGGGCGAGCTCCGCCGGCCACTCCTCCTGCCGTCCATCGACGACGAGGATCAGGACCCGGTCGGCTCCGCTCGTACCGCTGGGCCGGAGGAGCTCGGCCCTCGGTACCTCGCCCTCCACGCGGTAGTGGTAGAGCCGCAGGAGCCCGCGGAGCAGGAGGCGCGTCTCCTCGTTCCCGCCGACGATCACGGTCGAGCCGGCGGGGGCGGGAGGGGACGGGGGAGGAAAACTCGGAGTCGGCATGGGAGGCGGGGTCGACCTCGCGGGGTGCGCGGAGCCACGGCGCGATAAAGCGGGAGCGGGTCGCCCGAAACTCTCCCCGGAACCGCTCCGGAGTCACCCCCGGCCCCCCCAGTTAACTATATAGTCGGGCCGCGCAATACAGAGCTTGGCCTCGGGCATCGGCAGGGACGCCTCCGGGTGGCACCGTCCAAGAGACCCGGAGGGGTCCCCGCCGGTGCCTTCCCGATTCCTCTCGAGCGACAGGTTCTTTTAGCGACGTGGGGGAGGCGCGCCGATGGCTCCTCTCTTTGGCCCTTCGGCGTCCGACCTCGAGCACCTTCGCTCCACCGTGCGTGCGCTCGGGACCACCAGCGTGCCGGGGCTCGCGGCCGCGCTCTCCTGGCGGGAGCGCAAGACCGAGAAGCTGCT
>JASHTC010000209.1 GCA_030040755.1 Thermoplasmata archaeon
TCGGTGATCACGAGGAGCCGGCGGTAGCTCGGGGTGTGCTCCTCCGCCTGGGCGAGCACCTTCGTCAGGTCGTCGACGTCCGCATGCCGGTAGACGGCCCGCTCGGCGCGCGAGAGGCGGACCCCGTCGATGATGCTGCCGTGGTTGAGCTCGTCACTGATGACGAGGTCCCCCTCGCCGGCGAGTTGGGGGATGAGGCCGGCGTTGGCGGCGAAGCCGCTCTGGTAGACGAGCGAAGCCTCGGCGTCCTTGAACCGGGCCAGGCGGCGCTCGAGTTCGACGTGGAGGTCCATGTTGCCGGCGATGGGCCGGACGGAGCCGGAGCCGACGCCGTGCGTCTTTACCGCCTGGATCGCGGCCGCCTTGAGACGCGGGTGGTTGCTCAGCCCGAGGTAGTTGTTCGAGCAAAACATCAGCACCCGCTTCCCGTCGATCTGGCACCACGGGGCGCTCGGCCCCTCGAGGACCCGGAGCTTCCAGTCGAGCTCCTGCCGGACGAGGTCGGCGTACTCCTGGCCGAGGAAGGAGACCGGGTCGCGCATCCTACCACCGGGGCTCGAGGGAGATCTTCGCCGCGTGCATCGACTGGATGATCTCCATCGCGCGGGGGAGGTCGGGGATCGGCATCCGATGCGTGATGATCATCCCCATCTTCTCCTTCAGCTCCGGTCGCGCCAGCAGGCTCTTGACCTGGTACCAGGTCGAGAACATGCGGCGCCCGAAGATCCCGAACACCCGGGCCCCCTTGGTGACGATGGCGTCGTCGAAGTTCAGCGTGGCCGCCTTGTCGAACAGCCCCAGGAGCGAAACGCGACCCCCCGGGGTCAACGAGTCGAACGCGAGCTGGAGCGACGTCGGGTGCCCCGACATCTCCACGGCGACGTCGACGCCGTGTCCCCCGGTCTCGGTGAGTATCGTGCGCAGGACCTCCGGCCCTTCGGTGGCCGGGTTCAGGACCCGGTCGGCCCCCATCTTGGCCGCGAGACCGCTGCGGAGCGGGTTCACCTCGGTCGCGAAGACCGTGCGCGCCCCGAGCATCTTGGCGACGGCGATGGCGAGGAGGCCGATCGGCCCGCATCCAGTGACGAGGACGTTGCGCCCGGCGAGGTCCTCGACGTCGTCCTCGGGAAGGAGCGAGTGGACGGCGTTGCCGAGCGGTTCCTGGATCGCGGCGATCGCCGGGTCGAGGGCCGGGTCGTTTTTCCAGGCGTTCATCGCCGGGAGGACGGCGAACTCGGCGAAGACGCCGTTGCGGTCGACGCCCAACACCTGGACGTTCTCGCAGATGTGCATCTTGCCGCTGCGGCACTGGTAGCAGGTGCCGTCGGCGATGTGGGTCTCGGCGGAGACGTGGTCGCCGACCGCGAGGTTCTTCACCCGGCGACCGACCTGGAGAACCTCCCCGCTCAGCTCGTGGCCGAAGATGAGCGGGATCGTCTTCATCCGCGACTGCGCCCACTCGTTCCAGAGCCAGATGTGTACGTCCGTCCCGCAGACCGAGGACGCTCGGACGGCGACCAACACTTCGTCCTCGCCCGGAGTCGGGTCGGGGACGGTCCGCACCTCCGCCCCGGGACCGCGCGTGGCCTTCACCACCGCTTGCATGAGGTCGCTCCGGCCCCGACGAAGGTGAGTCGGGCTTAACGGTTGGGGCGGGCGAGCCCGCTCGGCCGAGCGGGGCGCGTCGCCCGCTCTCTACGCGCGCGTTCAGCGCGCCGCGCGTCGGCGACTCACGGCCCGGCGGTGCGGAACCGCTCCGCTATCGAGGAATCGACGAAAATCCGAGGAGCCGTTATATAGGGTACCTTTCTCCCCCGTCCCCACCGGAGGCAGGACCCCCTATCGACCCATGGCCCGACATCGTCCGCGGCGAGGTTCCCTCGCCTATTCCCCCCGGTCCCGCGCCGCCCGACCCCTCCCCCGGATCCGTTCCTGGGCGACCACGGCCAAAGCCCCCTCCATCGAGGGGTTCGCTGGCTTCAAGGTCGGCATGACCCACGCGTTCATGGTCGATTACCGCAAGCGGTCGACCACGGCCGGTCAGGAGGTCTCCGTGCCCGTGACCGTCGTCGAGGTTCCTCCGCTCCGGGTGGCGGGGGCCCGGATCTACGGGCGCGAGCCCTACGGACAACGCGTCGTGAGCGAGGTGTGGGGGCCCGACCCCATCGAGGAGCTCGCGCGTCGATTGCCCGCGCATCCGGCGAGCCCCCCGGAGCGGCTGGACGCGTTCGGCCACGCGCACGGGGACGAGGTCCGCCTGATGGTCTACACCCAACCCCACCTCATCACGGGGATCGGCTCGAAGACGCCCGCCCTATTCGAGGTCCGCGTGGCCGGAGAGAAGTTCGACGACCGGCGCGCGTTCGCGCTGGCCCACCTGGGCAAGGAAGTCCCGGCCGAGCAGCTCGCCAAGGAGGGCGAGTTCGTGGACGTCGTCGGGGTCACGAAGGGGTTCGGGTTCCAGGGCCACATCCAGCGGTGGGGCGTCAAGCTCCAGCCGCGGAAGAACTCCAAGCACCGCCGGATGATCGGAACGCTCGGCCCCCACAACCCGAGCTTCGTCACCTACCGTATCCCGCAGGCCGGTCAGCAAGGGTACCACCGCCGGACGCAGTTCAACATGCGCGTCCTCCGGGTCGTCAAGGACGCCCGGGCCGACCCGCTCACCCCGAGCGGCGGCTTCCCCCACTACGGCGAGGTCCGGACCGCCGCGATCCTCCTCCACGGCTCGTTGCCCGGGCCGGCGAAGCGCCTCCTCCGGTTCCGCACCCCCCTCCGCAGCCAGCGTGTCGCGGTGGAGAAGGTCGACCTCCGCTACCTCAGCACCCGCTCGAAGCAAGGAGCCTGATGACGCCCGGTGGCCCCGGGGCCTCGACGGCCTCTCCCGAAGGCACGACGCCCCACCATCGCGTGCATCTCGTCGGCCTGGACGGTAAACCCCGCGCCGCGACGGTCACCCTGCCGACCGAGTTCTCGAGCCCACTGCGGCCGGACCTCGTGCGCCGGGCCGTCATCGCGACCCAGTCGCACCGTCGTCAACCGTACGGCACGTCGCCGACGGCCGGACGGCGCCACTCGGTTGAGTGGTCGGGCAAGGGGAAGGGGGTCGCCCGTACGCCGCGCTTGATGGACTCCATGCGGGGCGCCCAGGCTCCGAACACGGTCGGGGGAGGGCAGGCGCATCCGCCCCGCGTCGACCGCATCTGGGCCAAGAAGATCAATCACAAGGAGGCGCGCCTGGCCTTCGCCGCGGCGCTCGCTGCGACGCGGGAGCCGGCGCTCGCGACCGCGCGTGGCCACGAGGTCCCGAAGGAGCTGCATCTCCCCCTGGTCCTCGAGGACCCGGTCGAGGAGATCCTCACGACCCGGGACGCCCGGGCGCTCCTCGAGCGGCTTGAGATCTGGACGGACGTCGAGCGCGCCCGCGACGGGGTCACGCGGAAGTCGGGCCGAGCGCGCCGGCGCGGGCGCGGGCGACGCGTGCCGCGGAGCGTGCTCGTCGTCACGAGCCGGGACGACCGGGCCCGTGGCTTCCTGAACCTGGCCGGCGTCGACGTCGTGCCGGCCCAGCGGCTCTCGACCGAGGACCTCGCCCCCGGCGGGGACGCCGGTCGGTTGACGGTCTTCTCGCACGCCGCGGTGGAGCGCCTCCGCGCGCGCCTTTCGGGGGAGGCCCCATGAGCGAACTGCGGCACCGCATCATCCTGCACGCCTACGTCACCGAGAAGTCGATGGACGAGATGGAGCGGCTCAACAAGCTCGAGTTCGTGGTCGACCATCGGGCGACCCGCGCCGAGATCAAGCGGGCCGTGGAGGCGACGTACCAGTGCCGGGTCGCGAAGGTCAACACGAAGATCGTGCGCACCGGGAAGATCGCGACGGTGCGCTTTGAGAAGGAGTTCTCGGCCGAGGACATCGGCAGCCGAGCGGGAGTGTTCTGATGGGAAAGCGGATCATCTCCCGGCGGCGTGGCTCCGGCACCCCCACCTACCGCTCGCCGAGTCACCGTCACCACGGACCGATTTACCATCCGCCCGCCGCCCTGGTCGGCGACGGACGGGTCGTCTCGATCGAGCAGGCGCCCGGGCGGACCGCCCCGGTCGCCGAGGTCGCCGGCCCCGACGGGACGACCGTGCGGATCCTGGCCGCCGCCGGACTCGCCACCGGTGACACGGTCGCCTTCCATGAAGGGAAGGTCGATCGCGGAGCGATCCTCGCGCTCGCGAAGATCCCGGACGGCACGCTCGTCTCCAACATCGAGGTCAAGCCGTTCGACGGCGGGCGGCTCGTCCGCTCGGCCGGCTCCAGCGCGCTGGTCACGGCCCATGCGGCCGGTGAGGTCACGGTCCAGCTTCCCTCGGGCGAGTTCAAGCGCCTCCTCGACACCTGCCGGGCCGAGGTCGGTGCGGTGGGCGGCAGCGGCCGCCAGGAGCGCCCCATCATCAAGGCCGGCAAGAAGGTCTGGGGGGTCCGGTCGCTCGCCCGCGCGGCGTTCAAGGTCCGCGGGGTGGCGATGAATCCGGTGAACCACCCGTTCGGAGGGGGCGCGCACCAGCACGTCGGCCGTCCCAGCACCGTCTCGAGCGGCACCTGGCCCGGCGCGAAGGTCGGCCGGTTCTCCCGCTCCATCCGCAAGAAGCGGCGCCTGGACCGCGAGAAGGGAGGGGTCTGATGCCCAAGGGCCGAAGGACGAAGAAGGTGGAGGCTCGCCGCAAGCGGGAGTTCACCTACCGCGGGCTTACGCTCCCGGACCTCCAGAAGCTGAGCCTCGAGGAGTTCGCGAAGATCACGACCGCACGGGCCCGTCGGTCGATCCGTCGGGGGTTCAACACCGAGACGACCCGGTTCCTCGAGCGGATGCGCGAGGCCCCCGCGGGCAAGGTCGTCCGGACGCACGTCCGCGACGCGCTGATCCTGCCGGAGCATGTCGGGCGCCGGGTGTCGATCCATACGGGCAAGGAGTTCAAAGAGGTCGAGGTCCGCCCGGAGATG
>JASHTC010000210.1 GCA_030040755.1 Thermoplasmata archaeon
ACCGGACGACGCGCACCGGGTCCCCGCGGAGTGAAGGCGCGCAAGAAACCCCTCAGGAGAGATCGAACATGGAAGCCATCTCGCAACCCGAGAGCCGACTCGTAGGTCAGGGCGTGGTGCTCGTCTTCGTCGCCGCCCTCGTCAGCGGCGTCTCGACCTTCGTGAACTTCTACGCGGTGAAGGGCACCGACTCGGACGCCTTCGTCACGGTCCGGAACGTCGTCACGGCCGCCTTCCTCGTCCCGGTCGCCCTGGTCGGCGCCCGGACCCTCCGCGCCCCGCTCCGCCGCGTGGACTGGGGGCGCCTGGCCGTCATCGGGCTCATCGGCGGGGCCATCCCGTTCCTCCTCTTCTTCCGGGGGATCGAGCTCGCGACCGCCGCCGGAGGCGCGGCGACCGCCACGTTCGCCTATCGGACCCTCTTCCTCATGGCGACCATCTTCGGCATCGTATTCCTCGGGGAGCGGTTCCAGTGGAGGGTCACCGCCGCGGCGGCCCTGATCCTGGGGGGCAACCTCCTGCTGCTGTCCCTGGTCTCCCCGCTCTGGACCAACGGCACGGCCTACGTCCTGGCGGCGACCCTCCTGTGGGCCGGCGAGTACACCCTCTCGCGGCGCGTGATGCGCGACCTCCCCTCCCGCACCGTGGCGCTCGGTCGGATGGGGTTCGGGGCCTGCTTCCTCGTCGGGTACCTCGCCCTCACGGCCCAGGTGGGCTCGGCCGCCGCCCTCACGGGCGGCCAGTGGGAGTGGGTCTTGATCAGCGCGGTGCTCCTGACCGCCTTCGTCGGGGTCTGGTATGCCGGTCTCCAACAGGTGGAGGTGGGCGTGGCGACCTCGGTCCTCGTGCTCGGCTTCCCGGTCACGTTCCTCCTGAGCGTCACGCTCCAGGGGAGCGCGTTCACGTTCGCCCAGCTCGCCGGTGCGGTCGTCGTGGCGGCCGGAGTCGTCCTCGCCGTGGGACGCTCCCAGTTCCGGGCCACGTGGCAGTACCTGACGCGGGCGCCGTTCTCTCGGCCGACCGCCTGACCGGGGCATGAACGGGGTTCAGCTGGGCGCCCGGTTCAGCATCGCCACGAACCGCCTCCAGTACTGCGGGCCCGACGGGGCGGATGCCGTGCTCTACCGTGCAATCACCGAGGGCCGGGACCTGGTCGCCGCCCGCCACGCCTTGAGCCAGTTCGAGGCGCTGGTGCCGTACCTCGAGACGATCGGCCAGAAACACCGGCTCGACCCGTTCGACCGGCGGGTCGTCGAGGCCTACTGGCTCGGGAACGAGCTGCTGGATGCGTTCGAGCGGGACGACTTCCTCGAGCTCTTCGAACGGTTGGTGCGCCGGGGACTCCCGCGGACGCTGGCGCGGCGGCTCGCGGAACACCTGCCGGCCCATCCGATCCCCCACCACATGTTCCACGTCAGCTTCGTCGGGGTCGGCAACGTGACGGGGCACGTACCAACCACGCTCGCGAACATGGAGGCGTGTCGGCCCGCCTGGGGGACGGTCGTCCACCTCGCTGCGGCCTCGGTCAGCGTCGACGCCCCGTCGCTCGTGCTGGAGGGAGGTCGGCTGGCGCTCGGCGCGCGGAGGACGGAGGTGCTTCCCTACGACCCCCGAGTGATCCCGGACCTGCGGGTCGGCGAGTCGGTCGCCTTCCACTGGCATACGCCGACCGTCCGACTCGAGGCGGACTCCCGGGCGGCGCTCCAGAGGTACACGGAGCTCAGCCTCGCCGCCGCGAACGAGGGCCTCCCCGGATTGGGAGTCTTTGCCCCGACCCCGCGGTCGACGCGGACCTGACCCGCCGTCCCCGCGGCGCCGGTTCCCGCGGCCGTTAGGGGAGCGCCGGCCGCGCGGGAGAGCGGATCATCGCCCGCACCAGGTCGTTGCGGGTGACCACCCCGACGAGCCGGTGGTCCTCGACCACGGGGAGCCGGTTGATCGAATGGTCCCGCATCACCTCGGCCGCGAACTCCAGCGGAGCGTCCGGCCGGATCACGAACGGGGGGCGGGACATGACCTCCCGGACGCGGGTTTGCTCCAGGGCCGCCCGCATTTTCTCGAGATGGGTGGCCGAGTCGCTCGACATCTCGACCATCAGGACATCGAGCAGTCCCTTGATCTCCGGGAAGAGCGACGAGCCGGAGACGATCCGGGCGACGTCCTTCTGGCTGAGCACCCCCACGACGGTTCCCTCCCCGTCGATCACGGGCAGGCCCGAGACGTTGTAGGTCCGCATCAGCATCACCGCATCGAACAACGTCCCCTCGGTCCCGATCAGGATCGCGGGGGAGCTCACGACGTCGCCGACACGGACGTTGTAGGCCAGGGGAACGTCGACCCGGCCTCGGGAAGGAGGGGCCCGGCGCTGGGTCCTGCGCGGCCGGTGGGACGGCTTCCGTGCGTCTGGCCTTCGAGCGGGCATGGTGCAGGGCAAGCCGCGCGCGCGTATCAGATTCGCGTCCGCCGTCGCGGGCTTCGGTCTGTCGCGCCGGTCGGGGCGCGGGCGCTCCGGGGGC
>JASHTC010000211.1 GCA_030040755.1 Thermoplasmata archaeon
CGACGGACTCACCGGCCGCCGCTACGAGGCGGAGATCTTCATCGGCGTGATCTACTACCAGAAGCTCCACCACATGGTCGCGGGCAAGATGCACATGCGCTCGCGCGGCCCCGTCCAGATCCTGACGCGCCAGCCGACTGAGGGACGCTCCCGCCAGGGGGGCCTGCGGTTCGGGGAGATGGAGCGGGACTGCCTCATCGGCCACGGCGTGGCGATGGTCATCAAGGACCGCCTGCTCGACGAGTCGGACGGCACCGTCCAGTACGTCTGCGGCAACCCCGAATGCGGGCACATCGCGATCCCCGACTCGCGGGCCAGCTCGCTGCGGTGCCCGAGCTGCGGGAACACCTCCTCGATCTACCCGGTCGAGATGAGCTACTCGTTCAAGCTCCTCCTGGAGGAGCTGATCAGCCTCGGGGTCGTGATGCGCCTGCAGCTCGAGGAGATGCGGTAGGAGGTTTCCGATGGCGCAGAGTCTGTCGAAGCGGATCAAGAGCCTCCAGTTCGCCTTCCTCTCGCCGGACGAGATCCGCCGCATGAGCGGCGTGAAAATCATCACGGCCGACACCTACGACGACGACGGCTACCCGATCGAGATGGGGCTGATGGACCTCCACCTCGGGGTCATCGAGCCGAACCTGCGCTGCCGCACCTGCGGCGGGCGGGTCAACGAGTGCCCCGGCCACTTCGGGATCATCGAGCTGGCGATGCCGGTGATCCACGTCGGCTACGCCAAGGAGATCAAGCGGCTCCTCCAGTCGACGTGCCGCGCCTGCGGGCGCATCCTCCCCGACGCGCCGAACCCCCGGGCCGAGGCGGCCTCCGACTCGGACGACGCGGCGACCCCGATCCCCCGGGCCCGCGAGCCGAAGGACGAGCGCGTCTGCCCCCACTGCCACGAGGTCCAGCAGCGGATCATCCTCGACAAGCCGACGACCTTCCGGGAGAACTCGCACAAGATCACCCCGAAGGAGGTCCGCGCGCGGCTCGAACGGATCCCGAACGAGGACGTGAGCGCCCTCGGGCTCAACCCCCGCTTCGGCCGCCCCGAGTGGATGGTCCTCACCGTCCTCCCCGTGCCGCCGGTCCAGGTCCGTCCGTCGATCACCCTCGAGAGCGGGGAACGGAGCGAGGACGACCTCACCCACAAGCTGGTCGACGTGCTGCGGATCAACCAGCGCCTGCGGGAGAACCGGGACATGGGCGCCCCGCAGCTGGTCGTCGAGGACCTCTGGGAGCTGCTCCAGTACCACGTCACGACCTACTTCGACAACCAGACGAGCGGCATCCCGCCCGCGCGGCACCGCTCGGGACGGCCGCTGAAGACGCTCGCCCAGCGGCTGAAGGGGAAGGACGGCCGGTTCCGCTCGAACCTGTCGGGGAAGCGGGTCAACTTCTCCGCGCGCACGGTGATCAGCCCGGACCCGCTGCTCTCGATCAACGAGGTCGGTATCCCGGCCGAGGTCGCCCGCGGCCTCACCGTGCCGCTCCACGTCACGGTCCAGAACCAGGAGGTCGCCAAGGAGTTCGTCCGGCGCGGCCCCTCCCCGGCGCCCGACGCGGAGGGCCGCTACCGCTGCGGCGTCAACTACCTGATCCGCGAGGACGGCCAGCGGATCAAGGTGATGGAGAAGAACGCGGAGGCGTGCGCCGAGCTCGTCCTCCCCGGCTCCGTGGTCGAGCGCCAGCTGGTCGACGGGGACATCGTGCTGTTCAACCGGCAGCCGAGCCTCCACCGGATGAGCATGATGGCCCACTTCGTCCGGATCCTGCCCCACAAGACGTTCCGGTTCAACCTGTGCGATTGCCCGCCGTACAACGCCGACTTCGACGGCGACGAGATGAACCTCCACGTCCTCCAGAGCCAGGAAGCCCGGGCCGAGGCGAAGGTCCTGATGAAGGTGGAGGAGCACATCCTCTCGCCGCGGTACGGGGGCCCGATCATCGGGATGCTCCACGACCACATCACCGCCGGCTTCCTGTTGACCTACCAGAACCCGAGCTACAGCCGGGCCGAGGTCACCTACCTGCTCTCGAAGCTCAACTACCCCGTCCCGCCGCCCGCGGGGAAGGACAAGGACGGGAACCCGTACTGGACGGGGAAGCAGCTGTTCTCCCTCACGCTCCCGAGCGACCTGACGATCGAGTTCCGCTCGAACATCTGGGCGAAGTGCGACTGCGCCCCGCTCTCCTGCAAGCACGACGCGTGGGTCGTCATCGAGAACGGCGTGCTGAAGGCCGGGACGATCGACAAGAAGGCGATCGCCTACGAGAAGGGCGCCGTCCTGGACGCGATCGCCCGGAACAACGGGATGGCCCGCGCGCGCCAGTTCCTGGACGAGATGAGCCGCCTGTGCATCACCGCCATCAGCCTGAAGGGGCTCTCGACCGGGATCGACGACGAGGACGTCCCGGAGGGAGCGCAGAAGGAGATCCGCCAGGCCCTCGAGGAGGCCCGCATCCAGGTCACCGAGCTGGTCGACCAGTACCGCCACGGCAAGCTCGAGCAGATGCCCGGACGCTCGCTCGAGGAGACGCTCGAGGTCATGGTGCGGCGCGAGCTCGGCCAGGCGCGGGACAAGGCCGGTGACATCGCCGGCCGCCACCTCGGGCTCGAGAACCCGGCCGTGATCCTCGCGAAATCCGGGGCGCGCGGCTCGATGCTCAACCTCACCCAGATGGCCGGCTCGGTCGGCCAGCAGTCCGTGCGGGGGGAGCGGCTCCTCCGCGGCTACGTCCACCGGACCCTCCCCCACTTCGTCCGCGGCGACCTCGGCGCGGACGCGCGCGGGTTCGTGAGCTCGAGCTACAAGCTGGGCCTCTCCCCGACGGAGTACTTCTTCCACTCGATGGGCGGCCGCGAGTCGCTGGTCGACACCGCCGTGCGGACGAGCCGGTCCGGCTACATGCAACGGCGGCTGATCAACGCCCTCGAGGACCTGAACGTCGCCGAGGACCGGACCGTGCGGAACACCGCCGGCACGATCATCGAGTTCCAGTACGGCGAGGACGGGATCGACCCGGCCCGCTCGTTCCAGGGCGAGGCGGTCCCGCTGGACGAGGTCGTCTCCCAGGTGCTCGGCCGCCGCGTCCGCGCGACCGACCTCCGCGGTCCGGACGACGTCGACGGCGCCCCGCCGGTGCCCGAGGAGGAGCTCGACCTGCAGGCGGAGGCCCAGCAGGAGGAAGAGGGCGAGGAAGAGGAAGGCGAAGAGGTCGGCGAGCCCGGGGAGGGCCCCGAGTTCGGGGGGGAGTAGCGATGGCGGAGGAACGGAAGCCCCCGAAGGACCTGGCGCAGCGCATCCAGGAGGTCGCCAAGGCCGAGGGGGTGCGCCTGCCGCCCCACCTGGTCGACGCCCTGCGGACGAAGGTCCAGAGCCTGCGGCTCTCGCCGGCCGAGACGACCAAGATCCTCCACGAGGTCGCCCGACGGTTCGGGCTGGCCGAGGTCGACGCGCACGAGTCGGTCGGGATCATCGCCGCGCAGTCGATCGGCGAGCCGGGGACGCAGATGACGCTCCGGACGTTCCACTACGCCGGGGTCGCCGAGATGAACGTCACCCTCGGCCTGCCCCGCCTCATCGAGCTGGTCGACGCCCGGCGGGTCCCCTCGACGCCGATGATGACCGTCCACGTGGACCGGAAGCTGAAGAACGACCGGGAGGCGGTCGAGCAGATCGCGCTCCAGGTCGAGGTCACCACCGTCCCCGACGTCGCCGCCATCGGCACCGTGGTCGAGGACCTCAAGGTCGTCGTCTCCCCGCAGGCGGCGTTGATGAGCGCGCGCGGCGTCAAGCGCGCCGAGCTCGAGGCCGCCCTGCTCGAGCACCTCGACGGCCGGCTCTTCGAGCTCAAGCCGGGGAGCGGCAGCGGCGAGACCCGCTCCTTCGAGATCCACCTCAAGGAGGCGAGCACCAAGGCGACGAAGTCGCGCAAGGAGGAGCTCGTCGAGGAGATGCCGTTCAAGAAGCTCCTGCTCGCCAGCGAGGAGGCGAAGGCGGTCCAGATCAAGGGGGTGCCGGGGATCCGCCGCGCGCTGATCCGCCGCGAGAAGGAGGAGTACGTGATCTACACCGAGGGCTCGAACCTCGACGGCGTCCTCGGCATCGCGGGGGTCGACGGCGCCCGGACCACGACCAACTCCGTGTTCGAGATCTACCGGGTCTACGGGGTCGAGGCCGCGCGGGCCGCGCTCATCTACGAGGCGAACCGCACGCTCGCCGAGCAGGGGCTCGGGGTCGACATCCGCCACCTCATGCTCGTCGCCGACCTGATGACCAACGAGGGGGATATCCGGGCGATCGGGCGCCACGGGATCTCCGGCAAGAAGTCGAGCGTGCTGGCGCGCGCCGCCTTCGAGATCACGGCGGCCCACCTCCTGCGCGCCGCGATCATCGGCGAGGTCGACGACCTCAAGGGCGTCGCCGAGAACATCATCGTCGGCCAACCCATCACGCTGGGGACCGGCGCCGTGAACCTCGTCTACCGCCCGCTCGCCAACGCCCCGAAGCCGGCCCCGCCGGCGCCCCCGCCCCCCGAACCGGTCGCGGCGGAGGAGGGCACGTAGATGGACCTCGCGCACGCGCTCAAGCTCGCCCTCGACACCGGCAAGGTCAAGCTCGGGGTCGAGGAGACCCGCGCGGCCGCCGCGGCGAAGAAGGCCAAGCTGCTCATCGTCGCCTCCACCTGCCCGGACGAGAAGCTGAAGAGCGAGCGCGCGGTCGGCAAGATCCCGATCTTCCACTACCCGGGCACCGCGGTCGAGCTCGGCCAGGCGTGCGGGCGCCCCTTCCCCGTGAGCGCGATGGCGATCCTCGAGGCCGGCTCGAGCGCGATCCTCACCCTCGAAACGTAGGGCGGGCGGAGCGGAACCTCTTCTCCCCATGACCGAGGTCGCGTTCGACAACGAGACGATCGGCTACATCCGCCTCTTCGAGGAACGGACCGGCGCCCGCGTCCGGGACTGCCTCGAGACCGAGGACAAGCTCGTCTTCCTCGTCTACCCCGGGGAGGTCCACAAGGCGGTCGGGCCCGGCGGCGTGCTGGTCGACCGCCTGAAGGGGATGCTGAAGAAGGAGATCCAGGTCGTCGAGTACTCGGACGACCCCGAGCTGCTCGCGAAGAACATCTTCTACTGGTACTCCCCGAAGCGCGTCGACTTCGTGCCGAAGGGCAAGGGCCGGCACGCGACCGTGACGGTCGACCCGGCCTGGAAGGCCCGCGCCATCGGCAAGGCGGGGAAGAACCTGAAGGTCGCCCGCGCGATCCTCCTCCGCCACTCCGACGTCGTGAGCGTCAGCGTCGCGTAGGGCCCGGCCGCCGGCCCCGGGGCCCCGCCCGGCGGTCAAGGATAAGCCCTGCCCGGTGCTCGTCGGCGCGTGCCCGCCCGCCGCCCCCGCATCCGCGCGGTGCTGTTCGACCTCGGCGGCACGCTGGTCGAGGAGTGCGACTTCAACTTCCTGGCCGAGCTCGCGCGCCGGCTCTACCTCGACGTCGCTCCGGACGACCTGTCGCATCACTACTTCGAGCTCGAGCGGGAGTTCGACCGCCAGCCGCCGCCCGCCGACCGGGACCGTCACCTCGCCGAGTTCTGGGGCCGGGTCCTCGAGGCCGCGGCCGGCAAGAAGCTCGAGCCGGGGACCGGCGAGAAGTTCCGGCGCCTGCTCCACGAGGAGGAACGCCCGATCCATCTCTACTCCGACGTCCGCCGGTGCTTGGACCGTCTCCGGGCGACCGAGCGGAGGCTCGGCGTCGTCTCGAACTCCTCCAGCGAGGCGAGCGTCCGTCGGATCCTCGACCGCGGGGGGATCCTCGGCTACTTCGAGCGGGTGGTCTCCTCCGGGACCGAGGGCGTCGCCAAGCCCGACCCCGAGATCTTCCGGCGCGCGCTCAGCCGGCTGCGCGTTCCGCCCGACGAGGCGCTCCACGTCGGGAACCTCGCCGTCACGGACGCCCGGGCCGCCCGATCGGCGGGGTTGCATTCGCTCTGGCTCAACCGGT